>NZ_JAUBOJ010000131.1:0-11375 GCF_036700185.1 Microcoleus sp. BM001215392
TAGCAGTTGACAGTTGACAGTTGACTCCGAAAGCAGTTGACAGTTGACAGTTGATAGTTGGCAGTTGATAGTTGATAGTTGGCAGTTGATAGTTGATAGTTGGCAGTTGGCAGTTGGCAGTTGATAGTTGATAGTTGATAGTTGGCAGTTGGCAGTTGATAGTTGATAGTTGATAGTTGGCAGTTGGCATTTTTTATTCGTTAGGTGTTAGCAGTTAGGTCTGAAATTCCCAATCACCAATTCCCAATTCCCAATAACAAATAACCAATCACCAATCACCAATAACCAATAACAAATAACCAATCACCAATAACAAATAACCAATCACCAATCACCAATCACCAATCACCAATAACTAATAACAAATAACCAATAACCAATAACCCATAACCCATAACCAATTCCCAATTACGAATTCCCAATTTTCAATTACCAGTATCGGAAGCGCCAAGATTATAAGAAACTTTAGACTGCTCAACTGTTACAACTTCCGAAATAGACTGTTCCTCAACTGCTTCTAAAATTGGCAGCGGCATATGCTTCATTTCCCACACTTTCAGCAATATTAAATATTCATAAAAAGCTTGCAGCGTGCACCAAGCCAATCCAGCTTGACCGTCAAGAAACCCGCCGAGTAAAATATACATATAAAAAAAGCGCACCACAGGCCGCAAAGGCAAGCGCAAAGAAAAGTCTTTCAAAGCGCGGCGCCTTTCTACCTCCGACGCGCCAAACAATAAATCCCACCAATTTACTTGACCTGCTGATAATTGGCGGAGAGTTTCAGCCGCTTCGTCAGTCGAGTAGCGGTTGTGCTTTTCAATCCAGCGGGAAAGACCTTTGCTGCAAGTATAGTGAGGGTAGGTTTCCTTCAAAAAATGAGTCGGCCCGTTGCAGACTTCCCGTTCGGTGTGACCGTAGTCAGTAAACCACACTAGGTCTTTGCGAAACAGGCGCATTTGATAGCGCGGATATTGAGTGCTGCGGCGAATCCAGCGCTCCATAAATATTACTTTTTCAGCTACATAATAGCCGATATATTCTGGACTAGCGATCGCCTGTAAGCATTCAGCAAACAGTGCAGGTGTCATCCGCTCGTCAGCTTCGAGGATGTAAACCCATTCGTACTTGCATTGTACTTCTTGGAGCATCCAAGTCCGCTGGCGTCCGTGAGTTTCAAAGCGGTGCTGTACTGTTTGCACGGGATAGTTCTGAACAATCTCAAGGGTGCGATCGCTGCTGAAAGAATCAACTACAATGATATCGTCACAAGGCAGTGCCGATTCTATGCAAGCGGCGATATCAATCTCTTCGTTGTAAGTCAGAATATAAATTGAGAACATTCCCAGCTTTCAGTAAGGGCAAACTATCCGGCAAATCAAGTATTTATTTATCAGGGATGTTTTGACTTGCACGCTCCGGGCGCTCCCGTGGGTCGATTTTAGATACTTCGACTTCGCCGTACAAGTTTTAGACGGAGGCTACCGCTGTCGGACGATTTTAGATTTTAGATTTAGTCCACAGATTAGTCTGGGAGCAGCAACTTGGGTCTAAAATGTCGATCTCTGTACGATGATTGTGGAGGGCTGGTATCCGTTGTTTTGTGGGTCAATTTTTGCGGTGCCCCAACCGTAGAATTCCCATACTTCTGAGTCCAGTCCAACCAACAGTAATATAGCCGATCGCCAACAACAAACTGCTGATACCTGTCTGCAAACTCGAATTTCTCGATCGAGTTCTCAACTCTTTCTCTTTTTGTTGTTTGCGGGTGCGAATCTCGTTGCGAGCTTGGTTGGGCAGTTCTTGGGCTTGCTGTTCGAGGAACTTGTCGAGCGCTTTCGGGTCACTTTTCGACTCTTGAAGTACAGCTTTCAATTCCTTGGGAACATCTGGACTCTTGAGTGCTTGTTGCAGTTTTGCGTCGTCTTGCAGCAATGCGCCTATTTGGCTGCGGCGCTGGCTTTTGAGCTGTTCTACCTGAGCTTTAAACTGCTCGCTTTTAATTTGCGCCTCAAGTTGACCTTCGGCTTGTCCAGCTTCTTTATCGACTTGAGCCAGAGCATCCTTGAGTTCCAAACGAGTATTGTTGAGGTGAACGGGAACCACCAACAGGTAAATTAGCCCTAACAAGCTGGAAATCAACAGCGCCCAGAATCGCAAATCAACCCAAACATTGCGTCTGTCAATAGAAACTCCGCTGCTGCTGTCCACCCAAAAGCCTGTCATCAGTAAGGCGATACCCATCAAAGGAATAATCCCCCGGTCAACTATCTGAGTCGCAGCGGCAAGCTGCCAGCCTCGATTGAGAATATCGGAGGTTTCTCCTGGCAGCGACAGAACGATGCAGTCAAGCAGAGCAGAGAGAATCAAGATAATTCCCACTACTTTTAGAGTGCGAGCAGCGACTGAAGAAAATTGACGGCTATTAGTTGCTTTCATAATTCCTGTGAGATAATTCTACACCGTTAGATTCAGCGAAATTTTGTTTAATCAGTTCACTGGTGGGAGCGCTCAATTGCCCTTCTTCGCTGGTGGCGAATGCCTGGCGAAGGCGAGTGGTGGGCCCGGCAACACAATCCTTTGACTTTCAGTCCCTGGCTGTGTGAAAACAGGAATCCTGAAAGTGAAAACGGCTGTTGAGGCGCGTGTGCCGGGCCGACGAATCAAAGCGTGCCCGATTGTCTGAGTTTGGCAGCCCCAAAAACAGGCTTGCCCAGGTTAGGTACTTCAGGTTATTTTCCACCAAAATAGCTCGATCGGGTACTCGCCTAAATTTTCTCCCAGCTTTTCACAAGCTGGGGTGGTGACACCAGTTGGGCCGGCACTGCTACAGGCTCTGCTATGTGCAGAGTTTGGCACAGGAGGCGGAGCGCGGGTGCTGACCGTCAAAGCCAGCGGCTGCCCCCGTGAGGGCTGGAGGCAGCCCGCAGAGTAGTTCTACACGCTCTTGCAGCAGCTTTTAACTGGCTTTTGCTTGCCTGGGGGTGTCCGAAATAATCGACACAGGAGGGTAACTTTTAGGTGGCTTTCACCCCTTACATCTCCCGCTGCTAGTGGCAGTCGCACAAAATCCCCTGTCTTATAGTAATTGATATCACAGAAAGCTGGAATAAATAAGTATTGCGCCACCTTTTTAACCTTCAAGTACCAATTACCTTTATTCACGACAGCAAAGTCACAGATACACCGACATAGCATTCCTCGCATCAATTGTAAACTCTTTATATTCTCTTCTTTTCTTTGGTCAGAATAACTCCGCTGCGCGTCGGTCATAATGACGAGTCTTCTAACGGTTCGCTAACAAAGCAGCCAGTTTGTCAAAAAACTTCTGTCAATTATTGATTTATTTATGGTTATTTTAATAACTAATTATTTGCTTTTTTTTAATATTTTTTATATAAAGTATGAGGATAAATTTATTCGATTTAGCGGCAACTAACAGCCTAAATTTATAATTATTAAAAATTGGTTGTATGTCCCTAGCCTTGGACTCAGGCAGTCCAGGGGTAAAACGATGTGAAAAACAGACACGGAGATTGTTCTGGCGCCGCGCTGGGGACAAAAAACCTTAACTCAATAGAATCGGGTTATCTGTTGATATTCATTTAAATTGTAGAATGTTTAAGGGGAAGGTGCCGTTGTCGCGCATTCCTTGCTAGGATGATTCATCCCCGTTCAAATTTGCTAGTGGTGAATGCAATGATTTCTGGTGTTTACACGTTGAGAGAAATTGAAAGCTCGATCGCAGCAGATCCGGATAATTGGCGTCCGATCGTGTTTACTAACGGCTGCTTCGATATCCTGCACGCAGGCCACGTCCGTTATTTGCAGGCGGCAAAAGCTTTGGGGCGATCGCTCGTGGTGGGGTTGAATAGCGACGCTAGCGTGCAAGCGATCAAACCGCAGCAGCCGGGATTGCCGCCCCGCCCGATCGTACCAGAAAATCAGCGAGCCGAAGTTTTAGCTGCCCTCAAATCAGTAGACGCGGTAGTAATTTTTTCCGAGATTACAGCAACTAAACTGATAAGTATCCTGAAGCCTGATATATACGTTAAAGGAGGCGACTATCAACTGTCAACTCTGCCGGAAGCACCGACGGTGATCGCCGGAGGCGGCAAGATTTCGTTGATCGAAATAGAAGTTCCGAGTTCTACGAGCGCGATCGTCAAACGCATTTTGCAGTTAGGCGCCTAGCCCCCGATCGCAAATAGGAAATAGTGAGTTAAACTCAGAAGTTGCCCCAATCAAAATACGAAGAGTACGCGCGAGCGAAGCTATCCCTCTTCGTGAATCGCTCATACAACTTCATCCCAATTGCTAAGCAGGAGATAATTTCAATGGAACTCACAAGCAATAACACGATCGCCCAAATCCTCGAAAAAAACAAAGCTGAGCTCTTAGCAGACTGGCTCAAAGAACTGCAAAACACCGGGCTGCGGCGGGACGACTTGATGAGAGCCAAAGAATTGCGATCGGAGTGTCAAGAGTTCCTGCAATTGCTGCAAATAGCAGTGGGGCACGGTAACTTAAGCGACATCCAGACGCCGGAATGGGAGAATATGCGGCTGCTGCTGGCAGAAGTTTCGCGATCGCGAGTTCAGAGGGGCTTTACCCCCTCAGAGATCGCGAGTTTTATTTTATGCTTCAAAAAGCCATTGTTCGATCGGCTTTGTCGCGAATTGACACAAAATCGCGACGCACTCGTCGAACAACTATGGCTGTCTACCAGCTTATTAGACCAGCTAGGCCTTTGGGTAACAGAAATCTTTCTCAAAGCTCGCGAAGAAGTCATCGAACGCCAGCAGCAAGAAATGCTGGAATTGTCAACACCTGTAGTCAAACTTTGGCAAGGCATTCTCGCCTTACCAATGATCGGAACTCTCGACAGCGCCCGCACTCAAATAGTTATGGAAACTTTGCTACAAGAAATTATGGAAACAGGCTCAGAATTTGCGATTTTAGATATTACAGGGGTGCCGACTGTTGATACTTTAGTCGCTCAACATTTATTAAAAACTGTTGCCGCCGCCCGTTTAATGGGTACTGAGTGCATCATCAGCGGCATTCGCCCGCAAATCGCTCAAACCATTGTTCATTTGGGAGTTGACTTGCAGGATATTCTGACTAAAGCGACTCTGGCAGATGCTTTTAAAGTCGCTTTGCAGCGCCAAGGTTTAACTATAAAAAATATTAAAGAGGAGAGATAAAAATTATAGCAATTATTATATAGTAGTGGGAATGGGGCATTGGGGATGGGGCATGGGGCATGGGGCAAACAGGGAATTGGGAACGGGTAATTTGTAATTGCTCTGTTACTTACATTGATAACCGCTATATTGTGTTTGTGCGTAAAATTTTTATTGATTTAAAACTCAAATAGAGGTGAATTTATGGAACGGATTCCGATTTTGCAAATGGGAGAATTTTTGCTAGTGACAATCCAAGTGGATATGCACGATCGCTTGGCAATGACCTTGCAAGACGACCTGACGAATCGCATAGTAAAAACAGGAGTCAAAGGAGTTTTAATAGAAATATCTTCCCTAGAGATCGTAGATTCCTTTATCGGTCGCATTCTCAACAATATCGCTACCATGTCGCGATTTTTAGATGCTGAAACAGTTGTGGTCGGGATGCAGCCAGCGGTGGCAATTACGCTGGTAGAATTGGGGCTTTCTTTGACAGGAGTTCGGACAGCTTTAAGCGTTGAAAAGGGGATGAATTTATTGCGAAAATCCTTGGAATTGTCTGATTTAGAAGTGTAAACAATCGATTAATTCTCCGGTAATTTAGACACGGAGACTTCAAAAATGGTTTTTTTTGTAAATACTTTTTTGATACACTCAAGACTTATTACGAGGAACACTTGTTGAGGAGTGTAACTTCTATGTTTTGTGGAGAAGTTCTATTTTAGTAGATTAGCCGCCATGTCAAAACGTGAGACACTAGAAATTCGATCGTCCTCCGATATAGTCCACGTCCGACAGCAAGTGCGAAGTTGGGCTGTAGCAATGGGATTCGGCTTAGTAGACCAAACAAAAATTGTTACCGCAGCCAGCGAACTTGCCCGCAATACTGTAGACTACGGCAAGGGGGGAACTGTAACTCTCGAAACGCTCCAATCAGCTAGTCGCAAAGGACTGCGGCTGATATTTGAAGACAACGGCCCGGGAATTGCAGACATCGAATTGGCAATGACTGACGGTTATACTTCCGATCGTGGTTTGGGTTTGGGGCTCAGCGGTTCTAAGCGGTTGATGCACGAATTTGAGATTGTTTCTAAAGTGGGTAAGGGGACTAAAATTGCGATCGTCCGCTGGCGCTGAGTCTGGAGATGGGGAAATGGGGAGATGGGGAGATGGGGAGATGGGGAGATGGGGAGATGGGGCGAGAAACTGGGTTTCTACGAGTTTTGTGTTTAGGAACTAGAAATATTCTCATAAACTCGGTTTCTGAAACAATTGATGAGGGCGAGAAAGCGGGTTTCTACGAGTTTTTGAGTGGGTGCATCTCATATATAAAAATATACTTGTAGGGGCGAAGCATTTCGGCAGTAAATCTCTGATTATCACTCATAAGTTATATGCCGAAATGCTTCGCCCTGGCCAAAATGAGATGCACCCTTTTAATTGGGTAACTAGAAATATTCTAAGAAACCCGGTTTCTGAGGTCACTAATCACTGATAACGGGTACATCTAATTTGTGAAGAGGGCGAAGCATGACCGTATATAAGTTATTAGTTATAATCCCATATTGATGGCGGTCATGCTTCGCCCCTACGGATATATTTGCCTTGCGACAGATGCACCCCTGATAGATGACTAATGACTTCTTCCTTTTGAAATGTGCACTAGCTTAAGATTAGAACTACAAAAATAATGATCGATACCGTAGCCATACCAGTAACAGAAGAAAGTCAAGTCGGAGAAGCGCGACGAATTGCAGTCGCCTTGGCGGCGGAAGTCGGATTTAATGAGACCGATCGCGGTAAAGTGGCAATTGTGACTACCGAAGCAGCAAAAAACCTGGTCAAACACGCCCGCGAAGGAGAAATTTTGCTGCAAACCGTAAAAACAGCGGCAGGAGATAGCATTGAAATAGTAGCACTAGACCGAGGGCCGGGAATGGCAAATGTCGGTCAGTGTTTGCGGGATGGTTTTTCGACGGCGGGAACGCCGGGAATTGGACTCGGCGCCATTAAACGCCTCTCTAGTTTTTTTGATATTCATTCTGTACCGAAGCTGGGGACAGCTTTATTAATGCGGTTGTTCGTGGCAAAAAATAGCCGGGAAGCCTCCCAAAATATCAATTACTTGGAATTTGGGGTCGTCGGCTTGCCGAAAGTTGGAGAGCAAATTTGTGGCGATTCCTGGGCTGCTGCTCATGACGCTGACAAAAATCTGATTTTAGTTGCTGACGGACTCGGCTACGGGGTTTTGGCCCAGGAAGCGTCGCAGGAAGCGGTGCGGATATTTGGGGAAAACGCTAAACTGGGGCCGAAAGCTATTTTAGAGAAGGCCCACGCTGCTTTAAAAAATACCAGAGGAGCGGCTGCTGCGATCGCGCGAATCGATCGTACCCAAAAAACAATTTGTTTTGCCGGAGTTGGTAATATTACTGGTGTAGTGTTCACAGATAACCAAGCTCGCAGCATGGTTTCCTACAACGGCACAGTTGGACATCGGATGCAAAAAGTAGCAGAATTTGTCTATCCTTGGTCGCCCAATTCCCTGCTAATCCTGCACTCGGATGGTTTGGCGGCACAGTGGGATTTAAACCGCTACCCCGGTTTGACTGCGAGACATCCGGCTTTAATCGCAGCGGTACTCTACCGGGACTTCAAACGCACTCGGGATGACATGACTGTTGTAGTAGCCAAGGTAAAACAACCAGCTTGATACCAATTCCGAAACAGAATGAAACTGCGTTGTGAGCCCTAAATCATGATATTCATCAGCGATTCCCCAATCGAAAATCCCTAATGCTTCAATGCGAAAATGGCATGATTTACCCAATCCTGACGACGGAAGTCCGCTTTGAACAAGACATCGTACAAGTCCGCCAAAGAGCTCGCCAAATAGGCGCATTGTTGGGATTCGACTCCCAATCACAAACCCGCATCGCGACAGCAGTTTCCGAAATTGCCCGCAATGCTTTCAAATATGCAGGTGGCGGCAAAGTAGAATTTATTGTGGAAGGGGAATCGCCGCAAGTTTTTCGGACTCGGATTTCTGACAGCGGCCCGGGAATTCCTGATTTAGCCCTGGTTTTGGGCCCGAATTTTCGATCGCAAACTGGTGCGGGAATGGGTTTAGCAGCAGCAAAACGGTTGATGGATGAGGTGCAAATCGACTCCGCGCCCGATCGCGGAACTGCTGTACAATTGATTAAGCAGTTTTCTAAGCAAATGCCTGCGCTGAGTGCGATCGAGCTAAATCAATTAGTAGACAAACTAGCGCGCCAAATTCCCGAAGATCCCTATGCGGAAATTCAGCAGCAAAATCAAGAATTGCTGCGTACTTTAGACGAACTCCGCCAGCGTCAAGAAGAACTCGTACAATTAAATCAAGAACTAGAAGATACGAATCGCGGAGTCGTCGCACTTTACGCGGAATTGAACGAAAAAGCCGAATCTCTCCAGCGAGAGGGCGAACTCAAAACTAGCTTTCTCTCCAACATGAGTCACGAGTTTCGCACTCCGCTAACCACAATTCTCAGCATTTCCGAAATCTTGTTAAATCGCCTCGACGGAGAACTTTCAACCGAACAAGATAAGCAACTAAATTTTATTCGTAAATCCGCCGAATCTTTGGCGGAACTTGTCAACGACTCGTTAGATTTAGCCAAAGTCGAAGCCGGAAAAGTAACTGTGCGCGTGGCTGATTTTGAAGTCGAAGATTTGTTCAGCGCGCTGCGGGGAATGATGCGCCCCTTGCTACCGCAAAAATCGACCGTAAGTCTAATTTTTGAAGCGCCTCTGGAACTTCCAACCCTGACCACCGACGAGGGAAAAGTTTCTCAGATTTTGCGCAATCTGATTTCTAATGCGCTGAAATTTACCGAAGCCGGGGAAGTGCGAGTTGCTGCCGAATTGGGAGAGGGGGGAACAGTTACTTTTTCTGTGGCTGATACGGGTATTGGCATTCCAACCGCCGACCAAACGCGGATTTTTGAAGAATTTGTCCAAGTGGAAAATCACTTGCAGAAGAGCGTGAAAGGTACGGGATTGGGATTGTCTCTGTGTAGAAAAATGGCGGAATTTCTGGGGGGAAGTATTGAAATCCAAAGTTCGCCCGGGGTTGGTTCGACTTTTTTGGTGAATTTGCCGATCGCCTATGCTGGAGATCCAGAAGTATCTGCACAAAAGCCCGCAGCTAAACCAGAGGAAACAGGGCGGGCGATCGTAAATTCTGTATCTGCTGCGGGCGATTGGGTACCAAAAGTTTTGATGGTCAAAGAGCAAAAGAGTTTTTCGCTATTTGGTGAAAGACTCTTTTGCAGAAGTTCATTGTACTGCGATCGGGGGCGCCAACGGTGGTGAACATCCGACTTACCCTTGCAACCAGGTAGACAAAAACAAAGTTTATTTAATTTGCAACAGCATTTAACCTTTGTGCTGTAAAATTTAGCAGTTCTCAGTTGCCGACTCTACATTAGGGACTTGCCGAGTGCCTGTTTTCGTGTGGGCGATCGGCTAAAATCCACGATAAATCTGGTTGTTAGCAAAATCTCGATCAAAAATAATGCAACTGTAGGTAAGATCCGAACACATACAGAATCAGCCCTTCCCACTTCTGCAATTCTTCAATCCCAAATCCCAAATCCCAAATCTAAAATCGCATGACTTTCATCTCCATTCAATATGCCCTGTTTCTGTTGGTTTTGTTTGCGGCTTACTGGTTGGTTCCGCTGCGGTGGTGGCGGCTGTTTGTCATGCTGACGGGAAGTCTAATTTTTTATGCTTCGCTGCAAATTTGGTACATTCCTTTACTGTTAGTCGGTGTGGTGTTTAATTACTGCTTGGCGATGGCGATTGGGGAACCTCTGGATTGGCGGATTGCTAATGAATCTTGGAACCGCCGCCGTTTGTGGCTGCTGTGGCTGGGAATTGGGCTGAATGTGTTGCTGCTGCTGGGTTTTAAGTATGTGCCTTTTTTCTTGAATTCGATCGGCACTTTGTTAAATTGGCCTGTTGCTTTAGACAGCGCTAACTGGGTGAAAACTCACGTAGTTGCACCTTTGGGATTGAGTTTCTTTTGCTTTGAGTGCATTGCTTATTTGATAGACGTGTACCGTGGCGCGCCGGCGGCTAATTCGCTGCTGCACTTTGCTGCTTACAAGTTGTTTTTTGCGAAACTGATTTCTGGCCCGATTACTCGCTATCACAACTTGATTTATCAACTGAAATCACAGAAATTTCCGACGCCAGATCGCATTTCTGAGGCACTTTGGACGATCGCCTTCGGCGCAGTCAAAAAAGGTCTTTTCGCTGACAATCTGGGAATTTATGTCGATTTAAGCTTTACCAACTTGCAGCGGGCGGGAAGCGAGGATTTGTGGCTGGCAATTTTTGCTTACGGGCTGCAACTTTATCTCGATTTTAGCGGCTATGTTGACATGGCGCGCGGTACAGCTTTGCTGCTAGGTTGGTATTTGCCACCAAATTTTGATTTCCCTTATTTTAGTACCAGTATTGCTGATTTTTGGCGGCGCTGGCACATGACTTTGGGGGATTGGCTGCGCAATTATTTGTATTTTCCCTTAGGGGGTTCGCGCGTTGGTTTGTGGCGTACTTGTCTCAATTTGTCGGTGGTGATGTTAATTGCCGGAATTTGGCACGGGGCGGCTTGGGGATTTATAGTGTGGGGAGGTTTGCACGGTTTGGCTTTGGCGGTGCACCGGGTGACGGATGTGACTTTTAAGAAGTTGCGGATCGAGTTTTTGTGGGAAAATGCGATCGGAATGGCAGTGGGTTGGCTGTTAACTCAAACGATGGTTTTTGGTAGTTGGGTATTTTTCAGGCTTCCCGATTTAAAGGATTCGGGATGGGCAATTTCGCATTTGTGGGGACATCCTGCTGACGTGCAGTTTGCGCATAAAGTTTATGTGGAAGCTTTGGGTTTGGAAAGAGTGCATTTAACTTGGATCTTGGGGGCTGTGGCTGCCGCAATGCTGGCGAATTATGCCCTGAGTCGGGGTTTGAAGTTGGAGTTAAATTGGCCTGTGAAATTAGTGTTAGTGCCGATTTGTTTGTATGCGGTTTGGGTGTTGGCCCCAGACGGTGGTTTGCCTTATATTTATTTCGATTTTTAGGAGACGGGGCGGTTGAAACCGCGTCTATACATACAAAACCCAAGGAGTGTGGGTTGAATCA
>NZ_JAUBOJ010000131.1:11475-16674 GCF_036700185.1 Microcoleus sp. BM001215392
AAAACCCAAGGAGTGTGGGTTGAATCAACCGGGCGGTTGAAACCGCGTCTATACAGACAAAACCCACCTCCGTGGGTTGAATAAAATGTTGTATAAATGCGGTTTCAACCGCCAAATCTTATTGGTGCTTTGGTACGCACTCTACAACTGATAGGAACACCAGTCACTCCAGCTACCGACATAGAGTTTAGCATCGGGAATTCCGGCGATTTCTAAAGACAGTAAATTAACGCAAGCTGTCACGCCGGAACCGCAGTAAACGATAATTTCTTCCGCTTTTTCTACTTCCGTCCACCGCTGTTTTTGTTCGGAGGTCGATCGCACTTTTCCAGTTTCATCCGTCACTCCTTGCCAAGGGTAGTTGACAGCACCCGGAATGTGACCTGCGATCGGGTCGATCGGCTCCTGCAAACCCTCGTATCTCTCGCTTTCTCGCGAATCGACCAAAGCTGCTCCCGGCAAGTCTTTACGCTCTTTTACAGCCTCAATGTCTAGCGCCATATCCGGCTGCAATTTCACCACAAATTTACCCTCGCGCGGTTCTGACAAAGTATTTGTTACCGGATATCCCGCCGCTTTCCAGCCACTAAAACCGCCGTCTAACAAAGCAACTTTGCTGTGTCCCATATATCGCAGCAGCCACCACAAACGAGACGCAAAAGCCAGCCGCGAATCGTCATAAACCACCACTAAAGTTTCTGCTGAATTAATTCCGATCGCGCTCAATTTATCAGCTAATTCGGCAATATTTGGCAGCGGGTGTCTGCCGCCGTGCGTGCCAACTGCACTCGCGAGATCCCGGTTTAAATCTAAATAGAAAGCTCCGGGAATGTGACTTTCTTGATATTGTTTTTCTCCCAATTCTGCGTCAGCGAGGGCAAACCGACAGTCCACAATTACAATTTGCGGATTTTCTGTATTGGCGACCAACCATTCAGGAGAAACGATTAAATTGTTGTCAGTCATAACTATTCAAATTTCTGTTTTAACATCTACCGTCTTGGAAGTAAAATTTTACGTTGGGTGAGCCGCAGCGCACCTTACGGCTTCTCTGGTTCGGCTTTTTTGTCTGTAGATTTCTTAGGAGTTGGTTTTTCTGGTTCGGCTTTTTCTGAATCAGCTTTTTTCGGAGTTGGTTTTTCTGGTTCGGCTTTTTCTGAATCAGCTTTTTTCGGAGTTTCTTTATCGGAAGTTGGTTGGTCTGAATTAGCTTTTTTCGGAGTCTCTTTCTGGGAAGTTGCTTTTTGGGGTGTTGCGGGAGTTGGCTCGGGTACGGGGGGATTTACTGCTGATTCTTGAGCATAAAGCAGATATTTCTGGTACTCGATTACTTTTGTCTGAGCTAGTTGATGGTTGGCGCTAGACACGGGTACTCTTCTCATCAACGATACTGCTTCTTGCCAGCGATCGGCAACGATCGTCCAATCTTGCTTGGTTTTTGCCACTCGCCCTAACTCTGCTGCTTTGACGGCGCTGTTAACTGCATCTCGAAAAAAAGTATCCGGTACAGTTGCTAAATTAGTTGTTTCATCTGGATTTTTCAAAGCTGTTGCTGGCGGCTGGTTCAAAATCTTGGTGACAAAAGCCACCACGGCTAGCGCCAACATACCCGTCACCAGCCCGACGACTATAAAAGTCGATCGCAGCCGCTTCTCAAATGCCACCAATTCGGGCGATTTCTCTTCATCCATATTACTTGCCGTTTCTGTGCGATTGTCTATATTAGCAACCGCCATATTTGGGATAGATTCTCCCACCAAATTCTGTGGTTCCAAACTGCCGCTCTCCAAACTAAAATCTTGACTCCAAGCAGTTGCAATCTCACCGCTTTCTCGCCCCTCAACCTTGACTTTCCGAATCGCCTCCGGCTGCAAATTCGCTAGTTCGTTGCGGACAAAATCAACTAATTTATCTTCTTTCGGTACTTCTTGGGAATCCAAAATTACATCCAAACAGTCGCCGTCGAGATTTGCGGAGGCTGTGATGCCTTCTGATTGTAACTTGCTGTTGAGCAAAGATGCGATCGCCTGTGGATCTCCCTGCTTGGCAAGTTCCTGAAAATTAAGCTCAGTCATAGCTGGACACCTGATAATGCAGAAAGTTCGGCAACGGATTATTTAACCGATGTAACGGATTAAGGCAAGTTCGGCAACGGATTATGTAACGGATGTAACGGATGTAACGGATGGAAGCAAGAAGCAAGGAGGAAGAAGCAACTAATAGTTTTTTTAAGTTGAAAATACCATAACTGAAATTCAACGAACAGTATAATCCATCTCGGTAAATTCAAGCTCAAAGATCCAAATTATCACTCTCGCTCCCCTTCGCATCCATCGGGGAAGGACTGAAGTCCGAACGATCGAACCGAACTCAGGTTCGATCGTTCGGACTTCAGTCCTCAGAAATTTGATACCGGGCGCGCAACTCCAAGATACCGCAAGCATCGCCCCTCAAACCGACATCCGGCTGCAAAAAGACTTGCCGCGCCCGGATTTGAGATCGGAGATTAAAAAAATGTGCGATCGCACCAGCGACGGACAGCGAGTGATATCATCATTTAGTCAATATTCTAGTTTTTATAGCAAATAGCTCGATCGCACAATGATAGCAATAGCAATTTTAGCTGCTGGACGCGGCACGCGCATGAAATCTGACTTGCCCAAAGTTCTTCACGAATTGGGCGGTCGTTCGCTAGTCGAGCGAGTCCTCCAAAGTTGTCAAGAAATTGAAATTTCCCGGCGACTTGTCATCGTGGGTTATCGAGGCGAACTGGTTAAACAAGCGCTGATGGGAAGTCAAGAAATCTCCGAAAAATCTGATTTTCCTGCCCTAGAATTTGTCGAACAAACCGAACAATTAGGCACAGGTCATGCCATCCAGCAACTACTACCTCACTTGCAGGGATTTCAAGGAGATTTGCTGGTCTTAAATGGCGATGTACCTTTGCTGAGGGCAGAAACTATCAAACAATTGATGGCAATTCACACGCAACACAAAAACTCTGCTACTATATTGACAGCTAATTTGCCAAATCCTCAAGGATACGGGCGAGTATTTACCGACAGTCAAAACTTGGTCCAGCAAATTGTCGAAGACCGCGATTGCACAAAAGCTCAAAGGCAAAACCACCGAATCAATGCAGGTGTTTACTGTTTTCACTGGCCGCATTTAGAGAAAATTTTGCCGAATTTGAAAGCGGACAATGACCAAAAAGAATATTATCTAACTGATACTGTAAGTATCCTGTCTCCGGTGATGGCGGTGGATGTCGAAGATTATCAAGAAATCCTAGGAATTAACGATCGCAAACATTTAGCGACAGCTTCCGATATTTTGCAAGCGCGGGTAAAAGACAAGTGGATGACAGCGGGCGTGACGCTGATCGATCCCCACAGCATCACAATCGACGACACCGTAGAGTTGCAGCCGGATGTGGTAATTGAACCGCAAACTCATCTGCGGGGTAAAACTTCGATCGCCTCTGGGAGTCGCATCGGGCCCGGTAGTTTGATTGAAAACAGTCAAATTAAGGAAAACGTGACTGTGCTTTATTCAGTAATTTCTGACAGTATTGTGGCAGAAAATGCGCGAATTGGCCCCTACGCACACCTGCGCGGACACGCGCAAATAGGCGCAAACTGTCGCGTGGGCAATTTTGTAGAATTGAAAAATGCTCAACTAGGCGATCGCACTAATGTCGCTCACTTATCTTATTTAGGCGACGCGACTTTAGGAGAAAAAGTCAACATCGGTGCTGGGACAATTACCGCCAATTACGACGGCAAAAATAAGCACAAAACTAAAATAGGCGATCGGAGCAAAACAGGTTCTAACAGTGTGTTAGTGGCACCGATAACCTTGGGAGAAGATGTTAATGTAGCGGCGGGTTCTATAGTAACAGAAGATGTTCCCAATGACTGTTTAGTAATTGCCCGTTCCCGCCAAGTTGTCAAACCAGGTTGGAAATTGAAAGATGGAAACAAATAACTAGGGGGAGCATCCCGATTGTGCAAACATATCCGCAAGGGCGAAGCATTCGCGTCTGTATTCTATCGACTATACGAGAGATTTTCAGCGCGAATGCTTCGCCCCTACCAAAACGGGATGCTCTCTAACGGGTGCATCTCATTTTTGCAAATATATTCGTAGGGGCGAAGCATTTCGGCAGTAAATCTCAGATTCTCCCCGATCAATTATGTGCCGAAATGCTTCGCCCTTGCCAAATACCAGATGCACCAGTCCGCAAAAAAAACTAGGTTTGTAGTGAAGACTTTAGTCGGCAGAATTTTCACTCTGACTACAATCCTCACTACAAACACTTTGCGATCGCGCGTGGAGGTAGTTGTTAATCACTTTAGCAATTTTTTCTTGCTCGTAGTTGCTCATAGTCTGGGGGAGACAGACGCGAGATCCTCCAGAAACTAAGATTCTAACTTCGTACCAATAATCATTATCCCGATCTTTTATGCGATCGACTTCCACCCCATAAATCTCGCACAGAGAGCGTTGAATTACCTTACGCGCCAACAAACCCCGCTGTTTAACAGTCAAGGTGTTGGAAGTTTCATCGAAGCTGTAGGTTTCTTTATTTCCCAACCCAATCACTCCGGCTGCTGCGAGCAAAAATATAACTCCTGTCCATCCCAACCAGCGATCGTCTTGGCTTAAGCGCAGCAAGCGAGATTTTGCATTTTTAACAAAAAAATTGATGTCCGAAGCAGCAGCGTCTTTATTCCCCCAGTTAGTCGAGTTAGCACTCAAAGGAACATCGCCAACATTCGTCAAAAGTACAACTCTGCTTTTATAACCAAATCTTTCTACTTTAGCTCCCTGCAAAGCAGCAAGCTGAATTTCTTGGATGTTCGCTCCCAGTAAGTGCGATCGCACCAACTGGCAATTTCCTTGCTTCTCCCGATCTCGCTGACAGATCAGAGTTGCTACATGATAGTCAAAAGCCAGCCAGCTCAGTCCAAATGCCATTAATAAACAACTAGGGAGCCAAAAATCAAATATGCTGTGAGTCTGAATTATTAATTCAGTTGCTGTTTGCTTGATTATTTTCATTTATTTCACCCTTTAACTCCAAAACAGATGTTACAGATCGACTTCACGACCAGGCTGCGTCAAATTGTTAACTTATATATTATTAGACAAGATTGCATAAGTCTTCGATCGATACAGAAACCGCAGATGTCAGAC
>NZ_JAUBOJ010000132.1:0-16582 GCF_036700185.1 Microcoleus sp. BM001215392
CAACTGACAACTGTCAACTGTCAACTGTCAACTGACAACTGTCAACTGTCAACTGTCAACTGTCAACTGTCAACTGACCAACTGATTTTCCTGTCGCAGGTAAGCTTGAATAAACGAATCTAATTCGCCGTTCATCACATCTAAAACGGCGGTGGTTTCCACGCCAGTGCGCAAATCCTTGACCATTTGATAGGGGTGAAACACGTAATTGCGAATTTGCTGGCCCCAAGCCGCCTCTACGATGTCGCCGCGAATCTCGGCAATTTCCGAAGCCCGCTGTTCCTTCGCAATCACCAACAGCCTGGATTTGAGCAATGTCAGAGCTTTTTCCTTATTTTGCAACTGACTGCGCTCTTCCGTACAGCGCACGGCCAAACCGGTGGGAAGGTGAACGATGCGCACGGCCGTTTCTACCTTGTTAACATTTTGCCCGCCCTTGCCGCCAGCGCGGGAAGTGGTGATTTCGAGGTCTTTTTCCGGGATGTCTAATTGTACGTTGCGATCGAGAATTGGCATCACTTCGACACCAGCAAAACTGGTTTGACGCTTATCATTAGCGTTGAAAGGGGAAATTCTGACTAAGCGATGAGTGCCTTTTTCCGATCGCAAATAACCGTAAGCATAGCGGCCGGCAATTTCCAAAGTTACGGATTTAACACCCGCTTCTTCTCCCTCAGAAATTTCATTTAAATGCACTTTGTAACCTTGACTTTCTCCCCAGCGCGTGTACATCCGCATCAGCATTTGGGCCCAATCTTGAGCGTCAGTACCGCCAGCACCGGCGTTAATTGTCAAAACAGCGCCGCTTTGGTCGTAGGGCCCGGATAGCAACTGTTGCAGTTCCCACGAATCGAGCTCGCGGCTTAACTGAGAAAGGTTGGATGTGGCTTCGTGAAACAAAGATTCATCAGCTTCTAGCTCTAGCAATTCTAAGATAGCTCTAGCGTCTTCCAAGCTGGTTTGCCAACCGTGATATTGCTCTAAGTGAGATTTGAGGTCGTTAAGTTCTTGGAGAGTTTCTTGGGCTGATTCTTGGTCGTCCCAAAAAGCTGGTTGAGCGGCAATTTGCTCTAAATCTTGAATTTTGGCAGATAGTGCGGGGATGTCAAAGATAGTCCTGAGTTTTACCCAGGCGATCGGACAATGTTTCAATATCGTGTTTGATGTCTAGAACTTCCACTGTGAGTTCTCCTAGTTTTGTGGTGTCTTGTCGATTTTAGCTGAAATTGGGTTCAATCTGTGCAAATCAATTTTTCAGCAGCAGACCAGCTTTGATAAATTGGTCAATCTTGCCGTCGAGTACCTCGGCGACGGCTGTTGTTTCGATTCCTGTACGGATATCCAGAACTTTGTCCTGGTTTGCGCTGTCGCTGGCCAATTGATATTCCCGAATTGGTTGGTTGAGGAATGTTTGCAGGATCTCGACCTGAATGTCTGAAATTTCTGCAACTTCCTGCCTTTGCATAATAGCAAACAGTTTGCTCTTGAGAAGCGCCAAAGCCCTTTCTCTATTTTGCAATCGACTCCGCTCCTCCCCAGATATTGCAGAAATACCAGTAGGAACATGAACAATCCTCACCAAAGTTCGGATTACACACCTCACGTAGGGAGGAGGCAAGATTATTAATTCTAAATCCTGCTGTGGAATCTCCAGTTCCACATACATTGGCACAACTTCCACCGTCACTGAACTCGCCTCCTTTCTGGTAATATTAAAAGGCGATGTACGTTTCAGTAGATGCACTCCGGTTTCTGACTTTAGATAGCCGTAAGCGTAACGTCCGTCTATTGCCAAAGTTAGAGAATTAACTTTTCCTATTTCCAAAATTGCAGAATTAATTTCTACATACTCCAATAGGGAATCTTCAACTAACAGAACTCTATAGCCTCGGTTTTGTCCCCAACGACCGTACATTCTCAGCAACATTTGTGCCCAGTCTAGAGCATCTAAGTCATCTATTGCTGCACTAATTATGAGGTAGGCTCCCTTTTTGTCACCAGCCCCGCTTAACAATTGCTCTATTTCAAACTCTTCGAGAGAGCAGTTGAGTTGAGCTAAATTAGTTTGAAGTTCTTGCTCTAGTTCGTCGTCTGCTTGAAATTCGAGTAACTCCAGTGCTGCTGTAGCATCTGCCAAAATTGTTTGGCACTGGTTGAGTTTTGCCTGGTAGGATTGGAGTGCGTCTAGTTCTTGGAGTAGCCGTTCGCCTGTATTGATGCTGTTGCCAAATCTCGGCCGTGGTGCTAGTAGCCGTTCGCCTGTATTGATGCTGTTGCCAGATTTCGGCTGTGGTGCTAGCTGTTGTAACTTTTGGCTTTCGGCGGTTAAGGCTGAGTCAAAGACAGTCTTGTAGGTTGGTTAGTCGATCGCCCAAAATTTCGATATCGTGTTTAGTCTCTAGAATTTCCACTGTGATTTCTCCAGGGTTGTAGGTGATTATGTTAATCTTAGCTTGCGGCTGACTTGTTGTGGCAACTATCGTAGGGTGCGTCAGGAAGTCAATACCTGTAATAGCGGTAATGCTTTGCCCTGAAGCACCCTACAAGCTTAATTTATTGCCCCAGGCTTACGTGAAAACTTAGATTTTTCGTCAATAAACCCGGTTTATGCGGTTTTTCGGTTGCAGGTGCTGCTAAATGTACTGCGAACCAGTGGAATTAAAAGTTTTACCGCATTCGTGAGCGCAGACATCCAACCTTTTAGAACAAGAAAAACTTTTGGTGAGGTCTTCGCGAAACCAATCACTTCCTATAGCCTCTTTGATAGATTTAGTTTTTAGAGAATTAAAGCCTTCGCCGTACTTTTCAAGTAAATCCAACATCTGCGGTCTGTAAGTGTGGTTATAAACAGCGTATTTAGTATGGCTTACCCAACAGCAAGGCCAGAGTTCTGCTTCAAAAGAAATGAAAATATCTTTGCTAGCCTGAGTTTGACAGCTAATTTCTACGTTGCGATAGTAATTATTTAAACCGCCGTAGGTTTCTACAACTTTGATAAATTGGTCTCCCTGTGGATTTTGATATTGTTCTAGGGAGGGGGCTTGGAGGTCTGGGCTTTTTGGCTTTGAGGGGAGGGATTGAGTTTGAGGGGGTACCTGAGGAAGTTCGAGGGCTACTGCGCTATACCAAGCCTGATTTGCTTGTGCTGATTCTCCTAACTGAGTTAAGACTTTAGCCAAATTTCGATAAGCGCCGGCAAAATCTGGTTTGAGGGCGATCGCTTTTTTGTAATAAAATGTAGCTTGCTGCCACTGTTGCTGCTGAGCGTAAAGACTGCCTACATTCGCATAAACTTCTGCAAAATCCGGCTGAATTTTCAGTGCATTTGTATAGCAGTCGGCTGCTGCTTGCAAGCGCCCCATACCTTGAAAAGCATTGCCTAAAGTTTTGCAGGCTGCTGCAAAATTAGGTTGAATTTTTAGGGCTTGTTGGCAAGCAGATATTGCTTCTGATAGATTCCCTGTTTGTAGATATACTTCCGCTTGCTGGTGCAGTTTGATGGCTGTATTTTCTTGACTTGGGAGGGATGAGGCTTGTATATCTGGTTGGTTTGGGCGATCGCTCTGTGCCTGTACCGGGGAATTTTGGATCTGCTGCTGCTGTTGATTTTGAGACTGTTTGTTATACAGTTCTTGCACCACAAAACGAGAAGTAGCTTTGGGTACAAACTCGACAAATCCTAATTGTTTGGCTAAATCCCTAGCTGCTTCTACTTGGTGCTGGTTGTGTTCAAATATCAAGTAATGCCAGACCGCTTTTCCGCCAGCTTGGATAAAGGCATTAACAGATTCCATTATCCTGTCCCAGTTGGTATTTTGGCGGTAAATGCTGTTAGTATCAGCCAATCCGTCAATACTAAAGGTTACGAAATCGTGTTCTCCTGTCATTGTCTGTGCCAGGGTGCGCCACCAGTCGGGGTTGCGCCCGCTACCGTTGGTGTACAGGCCGATTTGAGGCACTCCCATGCGGTGCCAATACTCGATCGCGGGAATTGTGGTATTGCTAGTCATAGCATCCCCGTAGTTGCCGCACATATAGACCAAATCCAATTGAGAGCAAAACTCTTGTGGAAAAATTCTCTCAATATCTGAAATCTTTAATTCTGCTGCGGGTAAAATCGGGTTGCCGGTACGCGGACACTGGGGACAAGCTGCATTGCACCTAGAAGTAATTTCTACGCTGACTCTCTTGATATCTTCGTATTTTAAGTACATGAGTTTTCTCCAATTTATTTGTGATTAATCTTGAAATCGCGATCGCGATTGATGAGATGACAAAATTTTTGATCGGTTAAAAAATACAATTATACCTCCTGCCTTCAGCCTGCACAGACAATATAAATTTTGTTTCTAAGATACACAAAAGACGCGGTGACGGCTATTTTAGTTGCAAATCTTAATAAAAAACCGCAGCCGGATGTCGATCGGGCTGCGGTTGTTTTTAAGCTAAACTTGCAAGGATTAATCGCGACCGTTGAGAGCAATCATCAGGCGCAGAATGAAGATGAACAAGTTGATGTAGGTCAAGTACATCGACAAAGCGGCGGGCAAATACTGATCGTCGCGGTAGCTGCGGGGTAAGATGTAAAAATCGACGATCGCAGCACCAGCAAATATAAACACGCCGATGCCAGAAATGCCAATTTCCAGCCAAGTTGGGGTGTAGACGCCGAAGAGAGAGAGCAGAAACTGACCGCCAACGACGACTAACAAAGCAATTACACCTAAACTGATGGTTTTGGTGAGAGCCATGCCGTCTGCTTCCGACAAGTTGGAGCCAATTTGGCGGGCGGCGATGAAAGTAATGCCGCAGCCGAGGGCTGCAAAACCGATGCCGCCGATGCCGACGCCTTGGGTTCTGAGGGCTGTAAATACCAATCCGCTGAGGGTGTAGCCGGAAAGCAAGCTGTAGGTTGCCAGCAGGGGCAAGGCGGTGTTTTTGTTGTTTTGTTCGGCGGCGGCGCTGGCGACGAAAAACAGAATTAATTCTAGGACGATCGCGCCTATAAATGTGGGAAAGAAAATTCCGGGATAGTTGCGGATGACTCCGAGGCCGCCGTAGGTGCCGACAGCGGTTAGTACGAGTCCGCCGCCCACGAAGGGCAGGGCGTTAGCGATGACGTTGGGGCCAACCAGCGCGTGGTTTTTGGCCTCGCGCACGGCTTCGCGGAAGTTGCTGGTGTTACTCACGAGGATTTACCTAATTTGGGCTGAGATTTGCTATCTCTATTTTGACAGCTTTACATTTTGTTGACAAAACTTGGAATAGTTTAAAGATTTGATAAAGAACGGGGGTGAAATCACTTCTATGCAGGGAGCGATTGTTTATAATCGACGGCGTACAAGTAAGTCTGTGCTGTGCTGTCGTTGTCTCGGGACGATCGTCCTGTTGAAGCGCGGAAGCGGGCAGGGACGCTATAATTTAAGTGAAACGGTCGGCGCTACCTGTGGCGAGGAGCTAGCTAAAACTCGATGGAATTAGAGATAGCACAGGTCAATCTATGGGGAGTTTGAGATTTAGGATTTGGGATTCATGACTCTATGCTCTGTGCAGGGCAGCAGTTGATTTTAAATTTTAGATTGTTTGACGAAAGTTGAAACTAAAGACAGCTTTCGTCAAATAAGCACAAATCTTAAATCAGAAATCTTAAATTTTAAACTTTAAATCGCAAATCTGTTGAGTTAGTTGCTCGCAGTAGCTCAGACAGGGAATGCAAAAAAAGTAAAGATCGAGAGATTAAGTTCGATCGACAAAATGCCAAACAGGTAATGTCTCATGCCCACCTTTTTTGCTCGCAAATTACTGCCAAAGGCAACCGGAATGCTATTGGCTGCGGCCGCCGTTATATCCGGCCCTCAAGCTGCCCTTGCAGCTAATATCCCGGCCATTTCTACTGCTGCTCCATCGCTGGGTTCAAAAAATTTGCTGCTGGCTCAGACAGGTCAACCCAGGCAAGCTACAACTACTCCGAGCCCGATTCCGGTTCGGGTAAATCGGGTGCCTCTGCCGGTCAAAATTCCTGAGCCCTCAATGTTGGGGGGGTTGGGTTTGGTTGCGGGTTCGCTGGTGATGACTCGCCGGAGAGCGAGAGTTAAAAATTAGACTTTTAAGAAGAAGGAAGAAGGAAGAAGGAAGAAGGAAGAAGGAATACTTCATTCAGTTGACCGCTTGAGGGCAACCTCTACCTGGAAGCAAGACGATTGGAGTAATGAATCGTCTGATTTTAATTTATCCCGCTCAAGCGGGCGGGCTTTCAAGCAATTATTTCTGGTAAGGGGAGAGGGGACACAGGCGGGATGCCTGTGCCACAATCAAGGCTGATGGAATCTCGATTTAAAAATTTTAGCCGATCGCGTCGCGGAGAGCATTTTTAGTCATAGCTGCGATCGACTGTTCGGATGCTTTGGGTAAATGATAGTATTTGCCGCCAGAAGTCTTAGCCAACTCCTTAGCAAAACCAGTCGAAATAAACTTGCTCTCGGTATCAATCACCAGCAACTGCATTCCCAAGCCGCGAATTTTAGCAGCAATTTCCAGCAATTCCTTCTTAATATCCGGCTTTTCGCCATCTAAAATCGGTTCGCCCAAAGAACGAGCCAAAGGAATATTACCGCGTCCATCAGTAATCGCGACAATCGCCACTTGACCGATATCTCCAGACTGCCGCGCATTAACTCCCACACGCACCGCCTGAGTCAAACCGTGGGCGAGGGGGGAACCACCGCCGCAGGGTAATCGTTCCAAACGCTTGCGGGCCAAGGCTATCGAGCGAGTCGGCGGTAACAATACTTCTGCTTGTTCTCCGCGAAAGGGAATGAGAGCAACTTGGTCGCGACTTTGATAAGCTTCGGTGAGTAGCTGCATCACAGCACCTTTTGCCGACTGCATCCGGTTGAGGGCCATGGAACCGGAAGCATCGACGACAAAGACGACTAAAGCCCCAGCTTTTCTAGCCAAGCGCTTCGCCCGAATGTCTCCCTGTTCGACAAATACGCGGCGTCCAACCCCCCCTTGCTCTCCCGAAGTTCGGGGGGGTTGACTTGTATCTTGCCCCCCCGAACTTCGGGAGGGTTGGGGGGGTTGGGAATTCCTTTGGCGGCGGGCTTTTTGGTAGGGTGCGGCGGCCCGGAGAGTCGCGTCAACGGCGATGCGGCGCACGGGGCCTTTGGGCAACATTGGCTTGACGTAGCGGCCTCTATCTTCGGAAAAAATGGTGGTTCTGCTGCCGGATTTGCCTTGGCGGTTGGCGGATTGCGCAAAGAATAGCACGTCGGGGTCGAGAATTACGCCTTCGGGGTCGAACAAAAATTCTTCGGGAATGGTATCTTTTTCTGGTTCTTCTTGAGGTTCCGGGCTGTCTTCTTCGTCTTCGCTTTCATCTTCTTGTTCGTTTTCCGGTTCGTCTTGTTCTTGTTCTGACTGCTTTTGGGGCGGTGGCGGCGGGGGAGGAGGAGGTGTGTTTTCGTCTGGGGGAGTTTGAATGACGGTGGCGCGGGGTACGATGACGAGTTCTACGGCGCGGCGCAAATCTTCGGCGTTAACTTCTGTGCGTCCCTCGATGGAGGCGGCGGCTTTGGCGACTCGGACTGCGAAGATTTCAGCGCGGTGTCCTTGAACCACGCCGCGGATGGCTTCTTCTACTAAGTAGGCAATTTGTTCGCGACTGATGGTGACATCTTTGAGCCATTCTCTGGCGAGGATGATTTGGGTTTTGAGGTTGTCGGTGTCTTCGGCGTATTGGTTGAGAAATTCTTGGGGCGAGCTGGAATAGGATAAAGCTTGTTCTACTGCATAGACTCTTTCTTGTAGTTCGAGTGCTGCGTCGGCGGAAAGGACGATCGCGATGCGATCGAGCAAATGTTCTCTGAGAGAGCCTTCTTCGGGGTTGTATGTAGCGATGAACAGAGGTTTGCAGGGGTGTTGAAAGCTAATGCCTTCGCGCTCTATTTGGTTGCGGCCTTCGGTTAATACTGTGAGCAATTGGTTGGAAATATTGTCATCGAGGAGGTTAATTTCGTCTACATACAGTACGCCTCGATTTGCTTGGGCTAAGAGTCCGGGTTGAAATACAGTTTGACCGAATTTTACTGATTGTTCGACATCGACTGAACCTAAGAGTCTGTCTTCGGTGACACCCAAAGGAATTTGAATGAATGGTGTGGGAATTATTTCTGTATTTGGGGAGTTAGTATTTGTGGTGCGCGCATCTTGCCCGTTTTCTTCTGACAGGTCAGAGGCATTTTCTGCAATAATTTCATCAGGTTCGGCGTTGCAAAAAGAGTCTTTAATAATTTCAATTGGTGGCAGTAGGGAATGCAAGGCGCGGGCCATTACTGATTTTGCTGTACCGCGCCGTCCGGCGATCGCAACTCCTCCCAATCCGGGATCGACTGCTGCTAACAGCAGGGCTAATTTGATGGCTTCTTGCCCGACTACGGCGGTGAGGGGAAAGGCTGTGGTGGAAGGGCTAAGGTTGGCGGAGGGCATAGGATTTTTGGAATTTACGATCTCAAAATTTGAACTTAATGTTTAGCTGACTGCTTGAAGTATTTTAACTTCTAGGGGGAGAATCACGGTAAAAGTTGAGCCGACTCCGATTTCTGATGCAAGCTCGATTTTGCCTTGCATGAGGGTGACTAGGCGCGATACTATAGCTAATCCCAAACCGGTGCTGTCGGGAGGAAAGTGGTGTTTACCAGCTTCTGAGGCTTGAAAGAATGGCTCAAAGATGCGTTTGGTATGTGCGGGAGCGATGCCGATGCCGGTATCTGTAATTGCGATCGCCCAATGTGCATCGACCGCACGGCGGCAACTTAATTCAATGCTACCAGCTTCTGTGTAGCGAATGGCATTGCTCAGCAGGTTGGTGAGAATTTGTTGCAGCCGCTGTGCGTCGGCGATTACTTGTGTGGGGGCGCAGTCGCTGGTAACAGCGAGCTTTAATCCCTTAGCATCAGCCATTGGCTGCATCATTTCTACTACGGCGTTAATTAGAGATTGTACATTAGTTTGCCGCAGGTTAAGTTTAATTTTGCCAGCATCGGCGCGAGAAAGTTCTAGGGTATCGTTAATCAGGCGCAGCAACTGTCTGCCGTTGCGCAATACTCGCTCGATGTGTTCGATACCGGGGAGGCTATCTTTGATTTCGGGTTGCCATTTTTCTTGGCGCAAAAACAGTTCGGAATAACCGATAATTGAGTTGAGGGGAGTTTTGAGTTCGTGAGCTAGATGGTAGAGGTTTTCTTGGTTGACGCCCACGAGGCGAGAGAGTTCTTGATTGGTGAGTTTTAACTGAGTTTGGATTTGTTGAAGTTCCTGTAGCCTCTGAGCGACGTAGCTATCGAAACACTGGGCAATTGCTTCGTCTACTACGGCATCTATGAGCCGAAAAGCTCTGAATACTTCGGCGGTGGTTCCTGCTAGCAATTGTGCTTCTAAGTGGGAGAATATTACTTGACGCAATAAATGATACTCTCGCGCTACTTCGGCGGCGTCGTAGCCTTGTTGGGCTCTGAGAAATCCATGGTCTAAACTGGCTTCAATTATTGCTTTTATGTCGCTGTTTTGAGATTGGGAAAGCAGTGTAGCCATCGCTGCCAACAGGTGAGGTATGTGATTTTCGATCGCTGAGTGCGGTAAGGCGTCAGCGGTTTCAATTTTCCGATCCAAGCGTACTGCTTCAATCCAGTTTTGGAGGATGGTATCGGTTTTGTCGGCGAGCAGTTGGCTGTAGTCCATATTGTCTGCGTGGGGGTGAAGTTGGCAGATATTGCCCATGCTTCATTGTAGTTGAGCGATCGCCCGATCGTCATACCAAACTTCGGGCGATCGCGACAGAGCCAAAAGAAGTAGTTTTGATGTGATTTTTTCCCTGTGCCGGAGTTCTCTCGATGAGTCGATCCCAGCTTGTTGGTGCCAAAACTAGCAGTTAAACCTATTGACATAAGAGCCATAAAGTAGTATATTCCCTCACACCGAGAGTTTTTAATTTTTAAGTTTTAAGTTTGTCAGAGGACTAAATGGAAAACGTGCAAGCTGCGATCGCTGCGGCCACATTTATAGGTGTAGTTTTCTTAATAATTACAGAATGGATACACCTCACAATTGCGGCATTTCTGGGAGCGCTGATTCTGGTTTTCACCCACGTAATGACGTTGAAGGATGCGATCGAATATATCAGTCGCAGTCACGGAACGCTGGGCTTGTTTTTCGGAGTCATGGTCATGGTGAGAGCCTTTGAGCCTACCAAGATATTCGACTACTTGGCAACTCAAATGGTACTTTTAGCCAAAGGAAAAGGCAAAAATCTCTTGCTAGGTATTGTCGCGATTACTACGCCAATTTGTGCAGTTTTGCCCAATGCTACGACAGTCATGCTGCTAGCACCATTAATTCCGCCAATGGCAGAAGAAGTCGGTGTAGATTTTGTGCCGCTACTAATTTTAATGGTATTTGTAGCTAACAGTTCGGGACTGCTGACAATCGTGGGAGATCCGGCGACATTCATAGTCGGCGATGCGATTAACATGAGCTTTGGAGATTACCTGCTAAAGTTAAGTTTAGGTGGGGCGATCGCCGTAGGAGTGATAGTAGTTATTCTGCCTTGGCTGTTCCCCGAAATCTGGCACAAAAACTTAGACGATTTAGAACACTTGCCGCACCCCAAAATTAATCACCCGCGAGTTTTAGCAGTGGGCGGTTTAATTATAGGTTTCGTGCTGACATTTTTTGTAGTGGGAGAGTCGTTACCCATGCCAATTTCACCGGCAGCCGTTGCTTTGTTGGGAGCAGCTTTATCAATGCTCTTGGCTCACCATTCCAAAATAGATTCTTTGAACAATATTTTACGGGATTTAGATTGGAGTACGCTGCTATTTTTCATGTCGATATTTGTGCTGATTGGCGGTTTGGAAAAAACCGGAGTCATCGCTGGGATGTCAGGAATTTTAGCAGCTATTTTAGGTAAAAATATCTTTTTCGGTTCTTTAGCTTTGTTATTTTTTGTGGGTTTGCTATCAAGTGTAGTGCCAAATATTCCGCTGGTAGTGGCGATGGTGCCGCTGCTCAAACAGTATGTTGTCAACGTCGGACTCGCACCGGCAGAGGTGCTGGCGCCGGATTTTGCAGGGCAGTTTCCACCTGCTGTGCTGCCGCTGTTTTATGCGATGATGTACGGGGCAACTTTAGGTGGAAATGGGACTTTAGTAGGAGCTTCTTCTAATATTGTGGCCGCGGGAATTTCTGAACTGCACGGGCGACGGATTTCTTTTCAAACTTTTCTGCGTTACGGGCTTCCTGTGATGGCTTTGCAATTGGTGGCTGCGGCTGTTTATGTAACTATTCGATTTTTGGTTTGAAGAAGTCGGCAGTCAGCAGTCATTAGTTATTGGTTGTAAGATTTTTTTAAACTTCTGCAACAGTATTTGTAGGGTGTGTCGCTCGCTCGATAAATCCCTAAATTTAATCGATTGTTTCGAGCGAGCGAGGCACCTTACAGATGGAGTTGAGTAAAGAAGCGCAAAAAATGTTGTTTAGCACTACTTTTTATAACTGGCATTATTAGTCATTAGTTATTAGTTATTACTTTTGTGGCTCAAGTTTTCAGGTTTGCCGATCGCCCCTACTCCTAAAGACGTATTGACAGGATCAGAAGGTCGTGGTAGATTAATTTAAATTGGCTTAAAAGTCAAGCCTAATCCAGCGCTGCGCCCTTAAACAAAGCGTGTGGCTGGAGCGGAGGAACCAATTTTCGGGGCGAATCCCTACAGAATTAAAAACCAAAGTTAAAAATTGCCAAATTTGAGTGTAATTTTTGATTTTGAAATCTTTAGAGAAGGACATCTCTCAGTCCTAGCCCGTCAGCTAACTTCGCAGGCATTGAGAAGAGACTGAAGAGTCAACTTGTCTTCTACAGATAGTTTGGCTTCATCAGTGTCTCCGGTTGGTATTGTTCAAGATTCTTGTACCGCCCCTGACTCTGAGGAGATTGAAATGTCAATTCAACTTAATTTAGCTGCGATCGCAATTGCCGGACAAGCAGCTTGGAAACGAACAAAACCCGTCGTTATCCGAGATACCGTATTGTTGCCGGCGGTGGGTTTTTTGGGAATTCTTGGTCTGTGGTGGATTGTTGCCAGCTTCAAAAGCGATTTAATTCCCACCCCGTATCAAGCGTTAATCGCTAATTTAGATTACATATTGCATCCATTTTATCAGCGCGGGCCGGGAGATTTAGGCATTGGCTGGCTGCTGCTGGCGAGTTTGCGCAGGGTGTTGCTAGGATTTTTGCTGGGTGCAGTTGTGGCGATTCCCGTGGGATTTTTGATCGGGATGTCGAAACCGGCGATGATGGCGCTCAATCCGGTGATTCAAATCTTCAAACCGGTGTCGCCGCTGGCTTGGCTGCCGATCGCTCTATCAATCTTTAATTTAGCAGATCCGTCGGCGATTTTTGTGATATTTATTACGTCTTTGTGGCCGACAATTATCAACACAGCTTTGGGAGTCTCTAGCGTTTCCAAGGATTATCTGGATGTGGCGCGAGTGTTGGAGATGCCACGCTGGAGACGCATTACCAAGATAATTTTGCCTGCAAGTTTGCCGTACATTTTTACTGGCTTGCGGATTAGTTTGGGGATTGCTTGGTTGGTGATTGTGGCGGTGGAAATGCTGACGGGTGGTGTAGGAATTGGCTTTTTTGTGTGGGATGAGTGGAGCCGTTTGAATCTAAGTTCGGTATTTTTAGCGGTGTTTGTAATTGGCTTAACTGGTTTGCTGCTCGATTGGGCTGTTGGCAAAATTCAGGAATTCGTAACCCACAGACCGATCGAGAGTCATTAGTCAGTTGTCAGTTGTCAGTTGTCATTAGCTAAAAACTCTGGTTTGAGATGGCGAATAGTGAGCGATTAACGATGGAGAATTAGATCGTAGTGAGTTCCCAATAAAATGCAATTGATTGGCTAGAGCCTAACCATTAACTTATCAGTCATTGCCAATTCTTCAAATCTAAAATCTAAAATCTAAAATCTAAAATTGTATGAGTGATAACTTTTCCAATGAATGGAATCGGCGGGAGTTTTTGCAAGGAATGGGTGCGGCGGCGGCGGGAATGGCTTTATCTGGTTGTGGAATTAACGCGGATCGATCGGCAAAAGGACTCACAGAAGAAGCAGAAGCGGTAAAGCCGATCGTCAATTCCCAAACCTTAGAGAAACCAAATTTAACCATAGGATACGTACCCGTTAACGATTGTGCACCATTTGCGATCGCCTGGAAAAAAGGATTTTTCCGCAAATACGGCTTAAACGTCAAACTCAACCGCGAAGCAAGTTGGGCAACCTCCCGCGACGGCATCATTTTCGGGCGCCTAGACGCCTCCCCAGTTGTATCCGGCGCCGTTACAAACGCCCGCATTGGCGCCGAAGGAGCGCGCCACGCACCCCTGTGCGCTGCCATGACAATCCACCGCCACGGCAACGCGATGACTATGAGCAAAGCGATGTGGGATTTCGGTTTGCGCCCGTGGCACGAATACAACGGCAATTTAGAAGAATTTGGCAAACAATTTCGCGCCTTTTTTGACAGTCAGCCAGTAGAAAATAAAGTCTGGGCTGTTGTCTTAAGTTCTTCGATTTACGAATACTTTGTCCGCTACATATCGGCTGCTGCCGGTGTCGATCCGTTCAAAGAATTTCGGGTAATTATTGTGCCGCCGCCGCAGATGGTGACGAATATGAGAATCGGGGCGATGCAGGCTTATATGGTAGCTGAACCTTGGAATACACGGGCAATTAAAGGCAATTTGGGCGTGGGTTTTACCTTCGCGCAAGGCAAGGAAGTTTGGCTGGGACATCCCGATCGCGTTTTGGGAGTTATGCAATCGTTCATTGACGAAAATCCGAAGACTTATTACTCGCTGGTGAAGGCTATGGTGGAAGCTTGTCAGTTTTGCAGCAAGCCCGAAAATCGCAGCGAAATAGCAGCACTGCTGACCGAGCGCTCGTTTACGGGGGCAAAACCGAAAAAAGGGGCGATCGACAAATTTACTCGGCCGGGAATAGTTGGGGAATATAACTATGGTGGGTTTGACGATAAAGACCGCACTATAATATCTGAAGATACCACAATTTTCTATGATATTCCTAAGAATCTACCCCAAATACCGGGAAATCATTCAACATTTCTGTGGCAGTCTCACAGTATTTGGCTGATGACTCAAGCGGCGCGTTGGGGACACATTAAGGAGGTGCCGAAAAATGCTGATGAATTAGCAAAAAAAGCTTGGAGAACTGACCTTTACCGCAAAATTGTTGCCGAAATGGCGATCGATTGTCCCCAGGAAAACTACAAAGTCGAACCTGCCGAAGTTTTTATTGATAAAAAAGCATTCGATCCGAGCGATCCGGTAGGATATTTGAATAGTTTTGAAATTCGAGCCAACCGCCCTCAATCTTTTTTTCAGTCTTAATCTTTGACTGCCTTGGTTTTTGATAATGTCCCGCCAGGAAGTTAATTCCGTGGCTCGCAGTTAAAGTCTGTTGAAACCGAGTGCTAAATTTGAGGGTTTATGCAGTGCCAGTTAAATTAACACTTTACTATTTTTCAGGAGCATACCGTGACTCAATTTACTTCTACATCTACCCCCACCAACGACAAAGTTAACAGCAAATCTGCTAATTTTCTGGAAATAAACAACTTGTTTAAGTCCTATAAAAATGCTGATGGCAGCGAATTTAGCGTTTTGGACAATATCAACTTAAGTATTGGAGCCAACGAATTTATTTCAGTAATCGGTCACTCGGGGTGCGGCAAATCTACATTACTAAAAATAGTGGCAGGTTTGGAGCAACAAAGTAAGGGAATAGTGACACTCGAAGGCAAAGAAATTCGCAAACCGGGGGCCGATCGCATGATGGTATTCCAGCACTACGGATTGCTGCCTTGGCTGACGGTGCGGGAAAATATTCGACTGGCGGTTGATGAAGTTTTGCAAAATCTCAACCGTGCCGAAAAAATTAGCCTTGTCAACGAACACTTAGCAATGGTAAACTTAACAGCAGCAGCAGATAAATATCCCGATCAAATTTCAGGGGGCATGAAACAGCGGGTTGGGATTGCGCGAGCTCTGGCACTTCGCCCGAAGATGTTATTAATGGACGAACCATTTGGAGCGCTGGATGCTCTGACTCGCGGCAAGTTACAAAAACAGGTGCTGGATATTTGGGAAAAGCACAGACAAGCTGCGATGATGATTACCCACGATGTGGACGAGGCTATCTATATGTCCGATCGCATTGTGTTGATGACAAACGGCCCGGCGGCGACAATCGGCGAGATTTTGGCAGTACCATTTGCGCATCCGCGCGATCGCCAAGAGTTGCGGGAATCTCAGGAGTATTACGAACTGCGCAACTATGCTTTGAATTTTCTCGATCGCTACTTTACCCAAGACGAATAACGCCTGACGAAGAGACAGAAAAGTTCACTTAAGAGAGGTCAAGCCTGTGAATCTCAAAACAATTTTAGCGCGTTTTGAAAGTGCATTAGGATACCAAAACTTAACGGATGAAATGGTGTTGCTACCGGAGCCAAAAGCGCCAATTTCTAAGAAAGCAAAATCGACAAAGACGACAAAAGCTATTAACTTTATTGTCGGTTACAACAGCTCTCCTAAAAGTCAAACAGCTCTCGACATTACCATGTGGATTGCGCATCAAACTCGTTTGGTAACAACGAAAGAAGTCACGGTGCAAGTCGTCTACGTGCTGGATGAATCGCCCAACGTTGATGACGAATATACTTGTAGTTTGGGTGTAGAAAATCCCCTAGCCCGAGGGCAAAAACAATCGGATTTAGAGGGAATATCTGCCCTGAAGTGTGCGGCGCCTGCGATCGCTTTACCTTCAGCGGAAGTCCAATCGGTATCGCAGCGGGCAACTTGGATCGATCCGCCTTATTTCCGAGCAATTTTTTGTGAACACAATGAGTATGAGGTAGCAGATAAATTGTTGTGGCAAGCCCGCTGTTTGGCCGAGGAATGGCGCGGTTTATTTAAAGCTCACTTGCGCATCGGCAGGGTAGCTACAGAATTAAGAAATGTCGTAGAATTAGAATCAGCAAATTTACTATTTTTGGGCTGCAATTCTGCAAATCACCGGCTGGTAAAGCAACTAGGAAAAAATTTCCCCTGCTGCGTGCTCGGGATTCCCGAACAACTCAGCTATCCGAGGGATTTGGTGCCTGAAGAAAGTTTGAGCAAGTTGCAGTTTGCTACAGCTATGCCTGCACGTTAAACAGGAACTCAGGCAAAACTACTATTATGTAAGGCGTGCGGTGCGCTCCCTACGTAATAGTAGTTTTTTAAATTCCGATTAGATACTTTTTTTATTGCTTAATTTATTAGTCTCTTAGAGAGTTACGAAAGTTTGTGTAGGTGCAATTGGCAGAGACTGTTACTCTTTCAACAGTTGACAGTTGACAGTTGACAGTTGACCCCCCAGAGAGCGACCTCTACCCTTAAGTCCGAGTATTGGAGTAATGAATAGTCTGATTTTTATTTCTCCCTCACTCGTGAGAGGCTTTC
>NZ_JAUBOJ010000133.1:0-2984 GCF_036700185.1 Microcoleus sp. BM001215392
AGTTATAATCCCATATTGACTACGGTCATGCTTCGCCCCTACAAACATATTTGCCAAAGTGAGATGCGCCCGGTTTTCCCTGTATAAATTTACGCTCTCAAGCGGATTGTATTCTCACCTAAACCCAAGACGACAGCCACATCCTAATTTTCCATTCCATTTGCGACAAAGGCAATCCCAAATAGAGAGGCATCCAGAAAATAAAAGCACCCAAAACCAGAAAAATTATTGTTACCCCCATCCCTCGGAGGCGAGTTTGTGGGCTGTGCAGCCACCTGTCAGTCCACCAAGCAAGTGCTAAAGCTGCAAACACAGAACAGCCCATATAATGGTACAAAAATACGCAGCGAGTTACCTTCACCCAAGGCAGCAAATTAGCAGCCCAATTAACTATTAAATATAACGCCAGCCACATTTCGGCAGTCGGCGGAAACAAAATCGGCCGCTGCTGTTCGATCGCCTCAACCGAAGCCACCCGGCGCGTTTCCATCCACACTAAAACCCGGTGAACCAAAACTCCTATTACTAGCAGTAAAGCTAAGGTTGACAGCCACCAAAGAAAAGGATTACCCATCGCGTGTACGTCAAAAATTACCGGATTTACACCGATCGGCAAAGGTGGCAAAACTGGATCTGATGGTGCATTGCTGCTAATAGTTTTGTAGAAGTAGACGATCGGGCGCAGCATCAAAGGCCAACTGTACCACGCCGAACAGTAAGGATGCACGTTAGGCCCGCTTTTAATCCGCTGGTGATAAGTCAAAATTTCCGTTTGCATCTGCCAAAAGTTGGGAGTTGGATTGAGATGCAGGTGAGGAATCCAGGAGATGCTGTAAACTAAAACAGGAATCACAGCTAGACTCAAAATTACTTCTAAAAATTTGAGTTGAGTCAGTTTTTGTACGGGACTTTCCGGCGGCAAGAGATTTGAATTTACCTCAGGGCTTTGTTCTTCATCTCCTAGGTTTCTCTGGATCAAACGCACCGCCCATGCGCAGATTAAAATTAGATAAGTACCGAAAAGAAACCACAAGCCGTTCCATTTGATAGCAGCAGAAGCGCCGAAACCTATCCCGGCTAGCACCAGCCAAAGCCACCGTTTTTTGCCTTCTGCTTCTACGGATTTTAAAATAAATAGTTGTCCTAAGATTCCGAACAAAACCAGATAAATGTTGTTGAGCGCGTAGCGAGATTCAACTAATAATAAACCGTCACAGGCGATAAATAAAGCAGCCAGAAAAGCAAAGGTGCGGCGCCGCACTAGCTGATAAGCCAGGGCTCCGACAACAAGGGGAATAAAAGAACCAGTCAGAGCATTCAGCCAGCGGTAATCCCAAGGAGAGAGCATTGAGCCTGCTAGACTGTTGACGGCTGTTTTGCCGAAGGGCAGGTGTTTGCCGATCGCAATTCCGATCGCAATTATGTACTGACTCAGCGGCGGGTGAGCGTTGAAAAAAGGTGTTTTGGTGAGATAATCGTTGGCAAACTTCGCGTAATAAACCTCGTCAAATACGAAGGTGTTAAATCGCTCCAGTTCCCAAAAGCGCAGAGTCAAAGAAAATAGGAACACACCGAGCATTCCTAGACCAAAAACAAGAGTGGATCTGTTGAATGGTTTTTTGTTGAGTTTCATAAAATAACCGAAAATAGTAGATGCTAGATTTGGGGGCGATCGCTAATTTAAAAATACTGAGTTGACAATAGCGTAAAAATTACAATTTTGACTTGTAACCTTTCGCTGTGGCAAAAGGGAAATTGCACCTGACAATGTGCGATCGACTATGATAGCGGTTAACCAGGTCTGGTTTAAGGGGTGTTTATGAATCTCCGGCTGTGGGTTTGGGGGATAGCTGTAGGTGCGAGTATCCTGCTAGGAGTTCCGGCGGTGGCTGCACCGAGTGCGATGCAAATTAGTCAAGGGGTATCGCAGCAGGGAGGAGGAAACCCGGCTGCTGAAAAAGTTTTGAAAGAAGGGGTGGAACTGTACCAGGAGGGGACAGCAGAATCTTTAAGAAAAGCGATCGCCAAATATCAAGAAGCATTAAAGCTGTATCGAGAAGTGGGCGATCGCACAGGAGAAGCTACCACCCTCCACAACATCGGCGCTGTCTACTCGGATTTGGGAGAAAAACAGAAAGCCCTAGAATATTACAGCCAGTCCCTTCCTCTGAGACGGGCTCTCGGCGATCGCGCGAAAGAAGCCACCACCCTCACCAGCATCGGCAAAGTCCACTCAGATTTGGGAGAACAGCAGAAAGCGCTAGAGTATTATAACCAGTCCCTTCCCCTGAGTCGGGCTCTCGGCGACGCTAAAGGGGAAGCTGTCACCCTCGCCAGCATCGGCACTGTCTACGATGATTTGGGAGAGAAAGAGAAAGCGCTAGGGTATTACAACCAGTCTCTTCCCCTGAGTCGGGCTCTCGGCGATCGCCGTGGGGAAGCTACCACCCTCACCAGCATCGGCAGAGTCTACTCAGATTTGGGAGAAAAGCAGAAAGCGCTAGGGTATTACAACCAGTCCCTTCCCCTGAGTCGAGAAGCGGGCGATCGCCGTGGGGAAGCTGTCACCCTCAACAGCATCGGCAGAGTCTACTCAGCATTGGGAGAAAAACAGAAAGCCCTAGAGTATTACAGTCAGTCCCTTCCCCTGCGTCGGGCTGTAGGCGATCGCAGTGGGGAAGCTACTACTCTCAACAACATCGGCTTAGTCTACTCAGATTTGGGAGAACAGCAGAAAGCGCTAGAGTATTACAACCAGTCGCTTCCCCTGCGTCGGGCTGTAGGATCTCGCCGTGGGGAAGCTGTCACCCTCGCCAGCATCGGCACAGTCTACTCAGCATTGGGAGAAAAGCAGAAAGCCCTAGAATATTACAACCAATCCCTGCCCCTGACACGTGCCGTGGGCGATCGCAGTGGCGAAGCTACCACCCTCAACAACATCGGAATAGTCTACTCAGAATTGGGAGAAAAGCAGAAAGCGCTAG
>NZ_JAUBOJ010000133.1:3084-16509 GCF_036700185.1 Microcoleus sp. BM001215392
TTGGGAGAAAAGCAGAAAGCGCTAGAGTATTACAACCAGTCTCTTCCCCTGACACGTGCCGTGGGCGATCGCGATGGGGAAGCTACTACTCTCAACAACATCGGAATAATCTATTCAGATTTGGGAGAAAAGCAGAAAGCGCTAGAGTATTACAACCAGTCCCTTCCCCTGAGTCGGGCAGTAGGATCTCGCGATGGGGAAGCTACTACTCTCAACAACATCGGAATAGTCTACTCAGAATTGGGAGAAAAGCAGAAAGCGCTAGAGTATTTCAGTCAGTCCCTGCCCCTGAGTCGGGCGGTGGGCGATCGCGCGAAAGAAGCTCTCACCCTCAACAACATCGGCACAGTCTACTCAGCATTGGGAGAAAAGCAGAAAGCGCTAGAGTATTACAGTCAGTCCCTTCCCCTATTTCGGGCCGTGGGCGATCGCCGTGGGGAAGCTCTCACCCTCAACAACATCGGCGGTCTCTACGATAATTTGGGAGAAAAACAGAAAGCGCTAGAGTATTACAGCCAGTCCCTTCCCCTGAGTCGGGCCGTGGGCGATCGCAGTATTGAAGCTACCACCCTCAACAACATCGGCAATGTCTACTCAGTATTGGGAGAAAAGCAGAAAGCGCTAGAGTATTACAGCCAGTCCCTTCCCCTGACACGTGCCGTGGGCGATCGCACTATTGAAGCTACCACCCTCAACAACATCGGCTTAGTCTACGATAATTTGGGAGAAAAGCAGAAAGCGCTAGAGTATTACAGCCAGTCCCTTCCCCTGAGTCGGGCAGTAGGCGCTCGCAGTATTGAAGCCGCCACCCTCAACAACATCGGCTTAGTCTACGATAATTTGGGAGAAAAGCAGAAAGCGCTAGAGTATTTCAGTCAGTCCCTTCCCCTGAGTCGGGCCGTGGGCGATCGCTCACAGGAAGCTGTCACCCTTTACAACATGGCTTTTGCCAAACGCGATCGAGGCAATCTTACCGAAGCCCTCACTGACATTGAAGCCTCCATCAAAATCATCGAAAACCTCCGCACAAAAGTTGCCAGCCCAGAACTCCGCACCTCATACTTTGCCACCGTACAAAACTATTACCAGTTCTACATTGACCTGTTAATGCAACTGCACAAAACGCAACCCAAATCTGGTTACGATACCAAAGCCTTTGAAGCCAGCGAACGTTCCCGCGCCCGCAGCCTCCTCGAACTTCTTCTTGAATCAAACGCCGATATTCGTCAAGGTATCGCCCCAGAATTATTGGAGCGAGAACGCAATTTACAACAGCAACTCGATGCCATTGAAAAAAGGCGAATTGAAGTTCTCAGTCGCCCCGATCGTACCCCCGCACAAAAAACAGAATTAGAACAACAGCGACAAACTTTAATCGCACAATATCAAGACATTCAAACCCAAATCCGCACCACCAGCCCCCGATACGCCGCCATCACCCAACCGCAACCCCTAACCCTGGCACAAATTCAACAACAAATTCTCGATGAGAATACAATTTTGCTCCAGTATTCTCTAGGTCAAGATCGCAGCTATCTGTGGGCTGTAACTAAAACCAGTATCAGCACTTATGAACTGCCCAAAACTGCCGACATCGAAAAAGCCGCCCGCAATTTCCGCGATGCTGTGACTAATCCGCTTCACCGAAACATCCCCAATAAAGTTGCTGAATCTAACAACCCCCTCAGTCAAATTATCTTACAGCCCGTAGCAGCACAACTCGCTCACAAACGCCTGGTGATAGTTGGCGACGGCATTCTCAATTACCTCCCCTTTGCCGCCCTTTCCCTCCCCGGAAATTCAGGAAAAAATGGGAATCCGCCTTTAATTGTAGACCATGAAATCGTGCAGTTACCTTCCGCTTCTACCTTGGGAATTTTAAGACAAAATTACAATGACAGACAACCTCCTAATCGGACTTTAGCCATTCTCGCCGATCCAGTTTTTAGCGCTGATGATGAACGACTCAAAACTCCGACTACTACCACAAATCGCGAAGCAATAGAATCAGTAAATCTGGGTTTAAGCCGCTCTAGCCGGGACAATGACATACAGTGGAGCCGTTTAAAATTCACTCGCCAAGAAGCCGATCGAATCATTAAAATGTTAGTTACTGCCAATTCTAGCACGCCATCTTTTGACTTTGAAGCCAGCCGTGCCACAGCAACTAATCCGAATTTAAGTCAATATAAAATCGTTCATTTTGCCACTCACGGTTTAGCAAATAGCGTTCACCCGGAACTGTCAGGAATCATTTTGTCGCTCGTCGATAAAAATGGCAAACCTTTAAACGGATTCCTGCGGTTGACAGATATTTTTAATCTGAAATTAGCAGCAGATTTAGTAGTTTTAAGTGCCTGTCAAACGGGATTGGGACAGAACGTTCAAGGCGAGGGAATAGTAGGATTGACGCGAGGATTCATGTATGCTGGGGCGAAGCGAGTGGTGGTGAGTTTGTGGAGTGTGGACGATGAAGGAACAGCTACATTTATGGAAAGTTTCTATCAGGGAATGCTGCAAAAAGGGTTGACGCCAGCGGCGGCTTTAAGGGCGGCACAATTGGAAATGTTGCAGCAGGAACAGTGGCATTCTCCTTATTATTGGGCGGCGTTTACGCTTCAGGGGGAGTGGCGGTAAATTTGATGGAAAACTAGAATTCCGGGCGACTGTAAGTCGCGACTACACAAACGAAGTCCGCCTGCGCGGACTGAAGAATAAACAGGATATTAAGGCCAGATTTGCCCTAAGTTTTGTTTAAATCTTCAGTCTCGCGTTGCGCGGACTTTTTTTGTGTGCTCGCGTTGCTGGCCAGACTTGAGTCTGGCGAGAATCTTAACTTAACGGACTGCACCCTCAACAGAAGGCGATTCGATTGTCTTCATGAAGTACAGTTTCACCAACTGCCAACCGTTGGATAAATACAGAGGCAATTTTTGGAACAACTGCAAAACTTTCGGAGTTTTAGACTCAACAATCGCGGTTAATTGCTGATTGTTCTTGAGGCAAACATCCAACCGTTGATAAAACTCGGGATTGTTCACATCTAGCATGACGGGGAAGACGCGCCCTGCTGTTTCGTTGGTTTTTTTGATTACTTCAATGTCGTATTCGCGAGCATCGAGTCCGAGCGATCGATAAAAACCACCGCGCTGGATATCATTGAGATACATTGTCGCAAATACCGACAGCAAGAAGAAACGGCACCACAGCTTAGCGCGCCAATCATTCAACATCTGAGGCTGAGCTCTCATCACCGCGTCAAAGAAATCTCCGTGGCGGTTTTCATCCTGACACCAATTTTCAAAGAATCGGAAAATTGGATAAATCTGATCTTCAGGATGGGCTTTCAAGTGCTGATAAATCGTGATGTAGCGCCAATAACCGATTTTTTCGGATAAGTAGGTGGCGTAGAAAATAAACTTCGGCTTGAAGAATGTGTAACTGCGGCTCTTTGTCAAGAAACCCAAATCTAGGGACAAACCAAAGTCCGACAGCGCTTTGTTGAGGAATCCGGCGTGTCGCGCTTCGTCGCGGGACATCAGCAAGAAACCTTCGGCGAGTACCGGATTTTTGTCCTTGAGCTTGCGTGCGAGTTCTTTGTAGAGCAAGAATCCGGAAAACTCAGCGGTGCAAGAGCGTTCCAGGAATTCAATAAACAATTTGCGCTTTTCGCCGTCGATGTGTTCCCAAGATTGATCGAACTCGGCATCCCGCACGAAGTGGGTTTTGTTGTAGTCAACGCGGAACTCTTTGATAATTGCTTCGAGTTCGGCTTCGTTGATGGAGATGTCCATTTTGGCCATCTCGTCAAAGTCTGTTGTGTAAAATCTCGGTGTGAGAATAGTTTCTTTGGCTGGGGTTTTCGCTTCTTGCTGCTCGGCAAAAGCGGGTTTTTTGAGGGAATCTACCATATGTTTATTGGATTTTTTGCTTATAATTGCTCGCTCGTTTGAGGTTTCGGGTACTGCGGGCGATCGCCCGCAGTATCTCCGACCAGCGCTGTGCGGCGCACTTTGGCGCTTTCTGTGGCATCCAGGTCAAAGCTGCTGAAATTTCCACGCCCTCCAGTTTACCAAGCTCTCGGCGCCGGAAATATGTTACTGGCGTTAAGAATTGCTACGCACAATTACTCATCGCTGGTGACACAAAGGCTGGGGGGCAGAAAATGCTGCGTTTTGTCAATTTATAGGATACAGCATAAATAAATTCCCGTGTCAAGCTTTTGAAACACCCGATCGCCAACTACAAAATATATATTGAGGGAGTGCAATAGTTAAAATAACCAGGCAGGACGGGCATAAAATGAGCAATTTAGGTGTTAGTTACCTTTTATGGGCAGCTTGTTTTTTCGGCCCATTCGGACTCCACCGCCTCTACAACGGCAAGATTGGCACGGGTTTGCTGTGGCTGTGTACCTTTGGGTTATTTGGGTTCGGGCAATTGTTTGACTTGCTGGTGTTGCCGAGCATGGTGGACGAGCACAATGCCACTATCAGGGGCAAACTCGGGGTATCTCCCCAAGGTATACCGCTATCTTCTACTAGCGGGGCGATCGCCTCGACATACTCGAAGTCAACCCCGGAACAGTTAGGGATTAAACTCCTTAAGGCAGCTTATACCAAAAACGCCAGATTATCTGTCACTCAAGGGGTGATGGCAACGGGCGCTACTTTTGCCGAAGTGGAAGAGGCTTTCACGGCAATGCTCAAAACCGGTTATGTCAGCATCGAGAACGACCCAGTTAGTGGCGTCGTGATGTACTATTTTCACGAACTTTAAGCTGGGGATGGGGAGAGGGGGAGATTGTCGGAGGGGGAGATTGTCGGAGATTGAACTGGGGGTGCCTCAGTTGGCGGATTTTATGTGTTGTTCGAGAAGCTAGTCGCTGACGCACCCTACTACTGGATATTGCTTGTTGTGGTTTGTCGAGCCAGCGAGGCAAAATCGGCTAGAATGTTTGTTTGTCTATACAACCAGAAAGTATTTAGCGTCATGGCAGTCCCTAAGAAGAAAACCTCCAAATCCAAGAAGAATATGCGTAAAGCCACATGGAAGCGCAAAGCTGTAGTGGCAGCTCAGAAAGCTCTGTCTCTGGGCAAATCTGTTCTGACTGGGCGTTCCAACAGCTTCGTGTATCCCGGCAACGAAGAAGAGGAGGAAGAATAAATAGATTAAAAATTAACAATTGGCATTTCTGATATTTTGCACCATTCTCGGTTAACAGGCTTTGCCGGCTGTTGTAGAACACATATATTTTCTTGTGGGGTGGCCATTTCGGGCCGCCCTAAAAGAAAGTTTGAGAATGGTGCCAGATATGAGTTAATCGTTCCTTGCCTCCGGTAAAATGAGCATGGCATCGCCAAACGAATAAAATCGGTACTGATTCTCGATCGCCGAGAGGTACAAATCCAACAGCCGAGGCCTTCCAACCATGGCGCTTAACATCATCATCAAAGTAGAGCGCGGCAAGTGAAAATTGGTAATCATCCCGTCTACAACCCGCCACTTGTAACCGGGATAAATAAACAAATTTGTCTGGCCGCAAAAAGGCTGCAACGAAAAATCCTCGCTCGCGGCAGCCGCTCCCTCTAAAGCTCGCACTGCTGTCGTACCCACAGCAAAAATCCGCCCGCCTCGGGCTTGAGTTTCGCGGATTTTCTCGACGGTGGCGGCTGGTACTTCCACCCATTCGCCGTGCATTTTGTGAGCCGTCACGTCTGCTACCTCCACCGGGCGAAACGTCCCTACTCCGACGTGGAGGGTGACAAAAGTTTTTTCGATTCCCCGCTCTTCCAAGCGGCTGAACAATTCTTCGGTGAAGTGCAACCCTGCTGTCGGAGCGGCCACCGCCCCTGGCTTTTCGGCATAAACAGTCTGGTACTGTTCCGGCTCCGCTTGGGAATTTTCGATGTACGGAGGCAGGGGTACGTGACCGTATTCATCCAAAAACTTCGTCAGAGTCGAATCTGTGGGGATGTCAAACTCTAACAGCCGTCCTCCTGTTGACTCATCCCTGGCAATTACTGTAGCAGTCAATCGACGATCGACTCCCACAGCCTGGGGAAGGCAACAGCAAGGCCCTTCCGCAGATTCATCACAGGAGGCGGGTTCAAACTCAATTTTGGCTCCCAACTTTAAGCGTTTCCCTGGTTTAACCAAAGCCAACCAGCAGTTGTGCTGGCGTTCTTCCATCAACAATATCTCCACAGCCGGGCCGTTAGGTTTGTGCCCGTAGAGCCTGGCTGGCAGAACACGGGTGTTGTTCAGTACCAGCAAGTCTCCGGGTTCTAGCAAATCCGGCAAATCTTGGAAAATTCGGTGTTGGTGGCTGCTGGGAGAATCTACAACCAGCAACCGAGAACTGTCCCTCGGCACTACGGGATTTTGGGCAATGCACGAGGGCGGAAGTTCGTAGTCATAAGCGTCCAAAGACCAGTCAATCTCTGTCATCGGGTGAATTCCTGTCAAAAATCTGTCAACTCGGTAACAAATTGGGTAAAAACCCCCATCCCAAGTCGGGTGCTTTTCCCCTTGTGGTGGCGGGTATAGCCCGCGACTATAGAGGTGTAGCATCAGCTTTGCTCGAAGGATAGTTATGGAATACCTCTACTACATTGCCAATACTAGCCTCACTCTGAGAGTCGTGGATTACCTACGCACGGCTAGTCATGTTCCCTTGCAATTTATCACTGTTATTCACCAAATTGACGGCTGGGTCGTGAAGGTGAAAATGAGCCAATATTTGACTCCAGAAATGCACGGGGATTTTCGGGCTTTTATGAACGAAGTCGGGATTCCTTACGATCCTGAAATTCGCTTGCAGATGGCACTGTGGAGTTTGGAAACGGGGCAGTCGCCGCTGAGCGTGATGCGTCGCTACCAGGTGGCTGTGGTTTGTCACGGCAGCCCCGATCGCAAAGAAATTGAAGCGTTTCGCCAGCAGTTTGTCAAGGGGCTGGGATATTGCCCGGAAACTTTGGCCTAGACTGCGGAGCGTGTAAATTGCCTGCGATCGCAGAGTCCGATAGGGATTCGGGGAGATAGGCAGAGGATTTAGCGCTTTTTCCACGTCTGTTAAAGATGAAGAGACAAATGGGCGACAGTCAAGGCAAGTTAGCAATTAAAAATTACCAAGTGGTATTACTGTTTGATTTTACCCTGTAATTTTTAATTTGGCATTTCTAATCACTAAAAGCCGATCGAATGTATTCTTGCAGGGTAAGCCGATAATTTCCGGCAAGGGAAGATTGAGAGTTTGCTGCCGTTGGTGGTAATATTTGCTTGGTCTTTTGCCGCGAAGGCTCGCACCTGACTAGGGCGACATCGAACCGACAAGAATTATTTGCTAAATCTGGACGAGTGCTTAAAAATATTTCGGCGGTTTGCCAAAGTTTGGCTTGTTTTGCTGCACTAACAGCCAAGATTCCGCCAGCATCCCAATTTCCACGACGGCGAGTTTTGACCTCTACAAAGACTAATGTTGGGAATTGGTGATGGGAAATGCCGGGTTTTTTCGCGCTCTCTTCATCTCTTCCGAGGGCGATGATGTCAATCTCTCCCCAGCGACAGCGGTACTGACGGTGCAGGATTTCCCAACCTTGCTGCTCTAACCACTGGGCGACTAAGTTTTCTCCCAACGTGCCGAGAACCCGAGAGTTTGCCGGTTGGGGAGAGTTGGAGGCGGCGGGAACCACCGAAGAGGAGCGCTTTCTGGTAGAATTCAATTCTGAACTGTCATTGCTGCCCATTAGCTTTAACTTATGAATTCTGGAATTCGCCAACATCGCAAAAATATTTATAATTTCTTGCTGAGTTTTGTTATTTTAGCAGTAATTGCCGCTGGGGCGATCGCGATTAATCCCGCACCTGCTTTCGCCTTGGATCACGACAAAGAAATCCTAGTTGGCGCTGATTTTACTGGACAAGTTTTGACTGACGACAGTTTTAATAAAGCTAATCTTCGCAACAGCAATTTTACCAACGCAGATTTGAGAGGCGTGAGCTTTTTTGCCGCCAATATGGAAGAAGCAAATTTAGAAGGTGCTAACTTCACTGGTGCGACTTTGGATTTGGCTCGCATGATGAAAGCAAATTTAACTAATGCTATCCTTGAGGGTTCTTTTGCTTACAATACTAGACTGGAAGGAGCTGTGATTGATGGTGCTGATTTTACTGAGGCGCTGCTGCGAGACGATATGATCGAAAAGCTTTGTAAAGTTGCCAAAGGTACTAATCCGGTGACTGGTAGAGAGACTCGCGAAACTCTGTTTTGCGATTATTAAAAGTTTGGTAAAAAGAAGGACTAAAGTCCTCACTACGAACCTGGCTTGTAGGGTGTGTCGCCATCGAAAATTTCTGAATTCAATGAATAATCTCATGGCGACGCACCTGATACCATTTATAAAAAACCTGGTTAGACAAGAAAGACAAGAAATGAATAATCTCATGGCGACGCACCTGATACCATTTATAAAAAACCTGGTTAGACAAGAAAGACAAGAATTGTTTTTTTATCCACCCCATGTGTCAGGTGCCTCGCTATCTGAATTGTCGATTTAATGCAGGGATTGAGAATGGCGACACACCCGCTCGATTACTTGTAAAAAGAAGGAATTTAGTCCTCAAGCCCAAGGTAGGGAGGTTAAGTCGTAAAAATTAACTTGACGCAGCCGCTCTAATTCTTCTATCCATTCTTGTTCGGCGCACAGTTGTTGGTAATATTCTATGGCAGCATCGGTTTTTTTCCACATATCGAGGGCAATCTTGCGCCGTTTGATGCTGATGATTTGCTCGATACAGGCGATCGCCGATCGAATAACTAATGGCGCGCGATACACATTTTTTTCGGAAAACTCGTTTAAATGAAATAAATGCGAGATTTGATTGAGTTGGGTCGGATATTCAATAAAGCTATCTTGTAATTTTAATATTAACTCAGCAGGCGCTGCTTGTAAATAGATGTTGTGCAGTATTTCTGCATTCAAAATCAGATGCCACAAAAATCTGTGGTGAGACAAGCTAAACTGTACGTCTCTAGCTTCTATGGCTTCTCTGACTTCTTGACGGTATTCGGGACAGTGCAAATAAATCTGCAATAATTGCGCTTCTGCTTCTTCTAACAGACTGCGGGCTGCTACTGAAAAGCCTGTTTTTGAGCTTTGGCTGCCGCTGTTGGTACGCTGTTTTTTATATTGTTTGCTCGGCTTTAGTTTGTTTCTAATTAACAGGGGCATTGTCAAAGCTTCGTCTTGACTCAGCCGCTGTCCCCAATCGCTGACTACTTGATTGAGCAAGTTCTCGGCTATCATTTTTGTGAGACGAAAATCTCCTTTGCTGAGAATTTCGGCGCTTTTTTGCAGATAATGTGATAACTGATTATCATCAGTAATATTGGTTAATAATTTAATGATTTTTTTGGTGATTTGCTGGGAAGTATCCGCTTGCTTCAAATCTTGGTTGACGAGCATTTGTTGGATTTGCCAATCAAGCCATAATGGGGAATTGTCGAGCAATTCTCGATATTGTTCTGGGGAGTAGGTTTTGAGGTATTCGTCGGCATCTTTGCTGTCGGGAATGTTGAGCACTCGCAGTTGTACTTCTCCTTGATAGGCGAGTTGTTCTATTTCTCCAATGGCGCGCTCTGCTGCTTTGGTTCCTGCTTTGTCGGCGTCGAAGTTGAGGATAATTTGTTTGGAGTCAGTATACCGCAATAACTGCCGCACTTGGTTTAAACTCAGGGCTGTGCCGAGTGATGCTACGGCGTTGGAGATGCCCGCTGCTTGAAGTGCGATCGCATCAAAGTACCCCTCTACGACGATCGCGCGATCGGCTTTGCTAATGGCTGTTTTGGCTGTGTCTAAGCCATATAAAGTCTTGCCTTTGTCGAATAGTTCTGTTTCGGGAGAATTGAGATATTTCGGTTGTTCGTCGCCGAGAGCTCTGCCGCCAAAACCGATGACTCTACCTTGGGTGTCGCGAATGGGAATCATGATGCGATTGCGGAAGCGATCGTAATAGCCACTTCCTCCTGATTTGCGCGGTACAATCAATCCGGCTTGTTCTACTAATTGCGCCGGATAGTTTTTTTGTTCTACTAAATAACTGTAAAGTGCTTCCCAACCTTGAGGTGCATAACCTAGTTGAAATTGTTGAATAGTTTCTTCACTGAGTTGGCGTTCTGATTTGAGATATGCTAAGGGTTCTTCTCCTTGAGATTGGCGTAAAGCGTGTTCGTAAAATTTGGCGGTTAGTGCTGAGATTTCATAGAGTTGTTCCCGCAAAGAAATTTGGCGCTGCAATTCTTGTCGGTGTTCGGGTTCGACTGTTTTGATGGGGACTTGGTAATTTTTTGCTAGTTCTAATACTACTTCGCTGAAGGAGCGTTTTTCTAATTCCATGAGGAATTTAAAGGCGTTTCCGCCTGCACCGCAGCCGAAACAATAGTACATTTGTTTGGCTTGGTTGACGGTGAAACTGGGAGATTTTTCGTCGTGGAACGGACACAATCCGACGTATTCTTTGCCGCGTTTTTTTAAGATGACTCTACCAGAAATAACGTCTACTATGTCGGCTCTTTGTTTGACTTCTTCGATGGTTTCGGGGTGCAGCCGGGGTACTTGCATAGGACTATGTTAGGTGAGTTTAAATTATGTTTATTTTGATCGATCGCACAATTGGAGTTTTTCTGTACGTAGAAACCGGGTTTTTTACGAAAATACTTCTAGTCAGCCAGGATATTCGGTTGGAAAATCCGGTTTATTTGAGTTCGATGCGCTCGTGAAGTGTTGGCAAAGCAAGATACTCGCTTTATTGTAAGATGTTGACACTAACTTTAAGGAGCACGGGCAATAATGCGAATTTTAATGATGGGCGGTACTCGGTTTATTGGGGTTTATCTTACTAAGATTTTAGCAGCACAAGGGCATGAAGTGGTGTTGTTTAACCGTGGCAACAAGCCTGTGCCGGTTGCGGGGGTGAAACAGATTTTGGGCGATCGCACAAATGTTGCACAATTGCAAGAACAGTTATCGGCGGTTGAGTTTGACGCGGTTTTTGACAACAACGGTCGGGAACTGAGCGATACAAAGCCTTTAGCTGAGATATTTAAGGGGCGGGTGCAGCACTTTGTTTATATGAGTTCTGCGGGGGTTTATTTGAAATCCGACCAAATGCCTCATATCGAAGGAGACGCTACCGATCCCAAAAGCCGACATTTGGGTAAGTGCGACACGGAAAATTATTTAGCCGAGTCCGGTTTGCCTTGGACTTCGATCCGCCCGACTTACATTTACGGCCCTCAAAATTATAACGATTTGGAGGCTTGGTTTTTCGATCGCATTGCGCGCGATCGCCCGATTCCGATTCCTGGTAACGGGATGCACTTCACGCAGTTGGGGCACTGTCAGGATTTGGCGGTGGCGATGGCGGCGGTTTTGGGGAATGAAAGGGCGATCGGGCAAATTTACAACGTTTCGGGCGATCGATTTGTCACCTTTGACGGTTTAGCCCGCGCCTGCATTCAAGCTGCCGGCAAATCACCCGATGCTATTAAGATTGTACACTACGATCCGAAACAATTTGACTTTGGTAAAAAGAAAGCTTTCCCCATGCGATTGCAGCACTTTTTCGCCTCAGTTAATAAAGCTGTCACCGAACTTAACTGGAAACCGGAGTTTGACTTAGTTTCGGGATTGAAAGATTCATTTCAGAATGATTATGTAGTTTCGGGAAGAGACAAAGCTGAGATAGATTTTTCAGTCGATGACGAGATTTTGAAAGCGGTTTAAACTAGAATTAAAGTATGGTGTGCAACGCGCACCATACAAATATCTAAGGAGAAAAATAACATGAAATTTATCAATCCCAAAATTGATTTTGCATTCAAGAAAATATTTGGCTCCAGCCAAAGTACAGAGATTTTGATTAGTTTCTTAAATGCCTTACTCTATGAAGGAGAATCCATAATTCAAAGCTTGGAAATCCTCGATCCTTATCTTGGCCCTCAAGTAGCCGGAGCAAAAAATAGTTACTTAGATGTCAAAGCCCTACTTAATAATGGCACATTTGTGATTATTGAGATGCAAGTCTTGAAGGTACAGGCATTTGGTAAGCGAGTTTTGTATAATGCAGCAAAAACTTATGCACTGCAACTAACAAGAGGAGAATTATACAAGGAATTGCGACCTGTGATTGCTTTGACTATCACAGATTTTGAAATGTTTAGTGGACATGAAGATGTGATTTCCCATTTTGTCTACAAAGAAAAAACTCGCTTGTCTGATTATATACAAAATGACATTGAGTTAGTATTTGTAGAGTTGCCAAAATTCAAGAAAGAATTGGAGCAACTGGAAAGTCTTACGGACAAGTGGATTTACTTTATCAAAACCACGGGCACTTTGGCTGAAGTACCTGAAACAATGACCACAGTCCCGCAAATTCAGAAAGCTTTTGAATTTGCCAATCAACTTAGTTTGACACAGGAGGAATTTAACATATTACAACAGCAAGAGTTTTTTGCTCAAGATCAAGAGGGTTCAGTGGCTTTAGGTAGGGAAGAAGGCAGACAAGAAGGCAGACAAGAAGGCAGACAAGAAGGCCAAATAGAGTTAATTCTGCGTTTGCTGAATCGTCGTTTAGGTGGACTTAACCCAGATTGTGAAAGCCGCATTCGCCAATTGTCGATCGACAAATTAGAGAATTTAGCAGAAGCCCTGTTAGATTTCTCAAACGCGGAAGATTTGACAGCTTGGTTGCAGGCTAATTCTCAATAAACTGACTGCTAAGCTGTTGTGCAAATAAACATTGCATATTCGGGGTGATGCTCAAAGCCCACCCCACAAAAGTTTGATTATTTCTTGAAAGACTATTCAAATGGAAAATAGCTTATTTCTTGAACTGCAATTGTCACGGTAAAGATGATTCACATATAATTTTACCACTTGTCGGCAGAATCTACTGGTATTTTCATAGTCTTTCTGCTGTAAAGCCGATCGCAAATTAGTTAAACTGAATCAGATACAAAACCTCTCCCCCAACCCCTGTTTTACTCCGAAAGGGGAGAAAAACTCGGAAATATCAGGTAATTTTCATGCTTGGAATCACACTCGGCACTCGCTACAGCATTATCCGTCACTTGGGAGGCGGCGGATTTGCTCAAACTTATTTAGCTGAAGATAAGCAGCTACCAGGTAATCACCTGTGCGTCGTCAAGCAGCTTAAACCTCAAGCAACCGATCCCGAAACTTTACGGATAGCAAGACGTTTGTTTGATACGGAAGCACAAGTCTTATATAAGTTGGGAAATCACGATCGCATTCCGCAACTTTTTGCTTATTTTGAAGAAAATCAAGAGTTTTATCTCGTTCAAGAATTTATCGAAGGCCACGATTTAAGTCAAGAAATTACACCCCCCCAAACCCCCCC
>NZ_JAUBOJ010000134.1:0-16403 GCF_036700185.1 Microcoleus sp. BM001215392
GGAAGTTCGGCAACGGATTGTGTAACGGATGTAACGGATGTCGGGAAGAGGGAAGAAGGAAGACGGAAGACAATCTTCTATGGGTAGAGATATTGGCGATGAATTGTGAAGTTAAATTAAGGAGCGAGCTTTCTGGATGCCCAGCAAAAATAGTAGAGTTCGGCTGTGGTGGCTGCTGCGAGAAACAGAGATAATATTTGTATGAAAACAACCAAACTCATCAAACTGTGCGCTTTATCGCTGAGCATTTTCCTGCTCTGTAGCAGTGTCGCGACAGCGGAACCGACGGCGAATCCTCAACCGCAGCAGACTTACACTAACCAAGAGATTCTGCAACAGTTGGTGAAGGCAAAAGTCGTGTATCTAGGAGAAACCCACGACAGCGTGGCGGATCACCAAGCTCAACTAAAGATTGTTCGAGAAATGCAGCGGCAAAATCGTAAAATTGCGATCGCGATGGAGATGTTTCAGCGTCCGTTCCAAAGTGCGATCGACAACTACTTAGCTGGTAAACTGACAGAAGAGCAATTAGTCGAGCAAACAGAGTACGATCGCAGATGGCGCTTTCCCTGGGAATATTACGCCCCATTTTTGCGGTTTGCCAAAGAAAAACAATTACCAGTCCTCGCCTTAAATACACCATCGGAAGTAACGAGAAAAGTTGCCTCTCAAGGCTTAGAAAGCCTCACAGCAGAGGACAAAAAATATATTCCGCCAATTTCCGAAATTCGCACCGACAACGCCGAATACCGGCAAATGCTGCTCGAAGTTTTCCAACAGCACCAAAAGGCAGCACAGGGAAATAGTACGGCCTTTGAAAGATTTTTGCAAGCTCAAGTTTTGTGGGATGAAACTATGGCCCAAAAAATCGCCCAATTTGTCAAAGCTAACCCCGATTATCAAGTTGTGGTGTTGGCGGGGACAGGACATATTATTTACGGTTACGGCATTCCCAGCCGCGTCGAGAGGCGTTTGGGAGTCGGAAATGTAAAAATGCGATCGGTTTTATTCAGTTCAGCTACAGATACTCCTTTGTCCGCAGACAAACCCATGGCTGACTTTGTTTGGAAGCACTCGGAATAGTACAATTTTAGTCGCAAGCAATAATCGGGAACAGTCCATGACAAACAGACCAAAAATACTGGCATTTGCCGGCAGTACCCGGGAAGCATCCTACAACAAACTGCTGGTAAAAGTTGCGGCGGCGGGCGCAATTGCGGCGGGCGCAGAAGTTACTTATGTAGATTTGCGCGATTTCCCGCTGCCACTATTTGATGAAGATTTGGAAGCAAAAGAAGGAATGCCAGAAAATGCCCGGAAGTTGAAGGAATTGATGGTAGCACATCACGGGTTTTTGATAGCTTCCCCCGAGTATAACAGTTCGATTACGCCTTTGTTGAAAAATGCGATCGACTGGGTATCGCGGCCAGCCCCCGGAGAACCGGGATTGGTGGCATTTACTGACAAAGTAGCGGTAATTATGAGCGCTTCCCCTGGCGGGTTTGGCGGTTTGCGGGGATTGGTGCATTTGCGATCGATCCTGGGTAATATTAATGTGTTCGTGCTCCCGGATCAGAAAGCCATTCCCCAAGCTTTTCAAGCATTTAATGCTGACGGTACGATGAAAGATCCCAAACAGCAGGAGTCTGTGGAGAATCTCGGCGCTAAGTTGTCTAATGTGCTGTCGAAATTAATCGCGTGAGGTGATTAATTAATTTTGCAGTAGGGACACAATATAGTTGTGTCCCTATCCTGGAATCGGTTACTTCGCTGGCTGCATCAAGTGCGATTCATAGAATAAAAACCTTGAAACGGCATCATTAAAATCCCCAATATCCGACTAATTTCATTAATAAAAAAGTCTCGCTTGTCAATATAAATTGTACTGCCATTCAATTTTAGAAACTTCCAATCAGTACCTGTAGTCACAGCCCCATAAATAGTGGCAATTTGCTCTCCGCTGCGCTGATTAAATAATTGGGCGGCTACCATTTCTGCAATACACTGGCCCAAACCAGATTTAATACTTTCATTCTTAGCCTCTGTGAGAGTAATGACGGGGGCGCGAATTTCATAGGAATCCTTTGATGCAGTGAGAATATAATCGCAATAGCCGTTCAAACCTGCTTCTACATCTACATTGAATTCTGAACCAGAGAAAAAACCAACTTGAAAATCAAATTGCCGCCTGACTTCCAATAATATTGGGGCAATAATTAACTCAGCGCGAGCCTTTTCGGTATTAATTGCCGTAGCTAAGGACAGGTTTTCAGTTAAAGTAGTTTGCAAATAGGAACTTGGCTGTACCTCCGGGATATCGCCAAACAAATCTAAAGGTTCTTCTACGGTTAAATTAAAAGATTCTCTAACTTTCGCTAAAGTTGTAAAATCGCTGTATGCCACAGGTTGACCTCCTTGCTCGATTTTGGCGATCGCATTCTCTAATTGCTACAATCATAGTTGACTGCCTGTTATCCTCACCCCCAAATTAACATGACATTCACCGGAGATCCAAATTCAGCACCTGTTTTGCCAACAGCCGCAGAAGCAGCGGTTGCTAAAATCAGCAGCCGCGCTTTAGCATCGCACTTAGAAAATCATTCATCTGGCGAATCCCTCAAATTGATATTAAACGAAAAAGAGGGGAAAACAATTGATATCCCAGCCGCAGCATTACCCCTGCTGTTGGCGATTTTGCAACAGACAAGTAGCGGCAATACTGTCAAGCTGACTCCCATTACTGAGGAACTCGATATCTGGCAGGTTGCTACAATACTGAATGTTGACCGCGAGTATGTGTGGAAGTTACTAGATGCTGGCGAAATTCCTTACAAAATGGTACAAAGCTGCCGTCGGATACGTTACGAAGATGTAATCAAATATAAAAAGCAGAGTGACGAAAAAAGTATGAAAGGGATGGATGAGCTTGTAGCTGAATCAGAAGCACTAGGCTTGTACGATTGAAGTATGGCTATTTTCACTGCTGTTTATGATGCTAACATTTTATATTCTGCACCGCTGCGGGACTTCTTCGTCCAGTTAGCAGCTAGCAAAATAGTTGATGCCCGTTGGACAGAAGAAATTCACAGCGAATGGATGAGAAATGTACTTCTAAACCGTCCGGATATCACCTCCGAACAGCTTGCCAGAACCAAAAACTTGATGAATGAAAATGTTGAAAATTGTTTAGTGCAAGGCTATGAGACAATTATACAAGATTTGGAACTTCCCGATCCGGACGATCGCCATGTTCTAGCAGCAGCAATTCATTCTCGCGCGGATTTTATCGTTACTTTCAATCTTAGAGATTTTCCGGCTGACAAACTCAGACTATATAATATTGAACCGTTGCACCCCGATCAGTTTATCCTGCGCTTGCTCAACTTCAACTGGCAAGGTGTATGCAATGCAGCCGAGAAACAAAGAATCAGGCTCAAAAATCCGCCAAAAACGCCGGATGAGTATTTGGAAACGCTGGTAGAATTGGGACTGCCGCACTCAGCAACTCGGATGCGAGAATTGTGCTATGCTGATTAGCCCGATCGCCTCCTAAAAATTTATTTAACAGAGATAATAGCGGGGAAAAAGCATACCACCAATTGTAGCAGTACCGCATCACCCGATCGACCTAAAAGAAAACCACCCGATCGCACATTGGCACACGTAGACCAGAACAAGCATAATTTAACCATCGGTCATCGGTCGGTTATACTTGTTACAAACCGCACGGCAGGCGTGGGAGACTCCTCCGTCACACCTGCCATGCAGTTTTATTTAAAATGGTACGATTTGGGCGATCGCTCCACTACGATAATATAGGTTCGTAATAGGTTCGAGGCGACATTAATATCAGCCCATTTTCTTCTTCTTCCAAGCTTCAACAAACGGCAAAAACACCGACACCAACTCCTGGCGACTCATCACCAAAGTCGGAAAAGAAACTCTCCCGTAATTCTTCCCCACTGTCAGCGGAAAAATCGCCTGAGATTCCAGCGGAAGCCAAACCGCACCCGCAGCCTTGACAATTACCCAACTCCCAGCAATATCCCAAATTTTTGGAGTCGCTTCAACTCCTCCCATCGCCACACCGGAAGCCACCATCAAAAAATTGTAACTGGCCATCCCCAACATCCGAATTTTACTCGGCAGATGAGCCCCAATCCCCACACTGCGGGAACACAAATTAAATATATGATTTCCACTCAATTTATCAGCACTCGGGCGAATCGGGCGATCGTTTAAAAAGGCACCTTGAGGCATATTTGTCAATACAGGATCGTCCGCCAAATTCTCTGCATAAAAACCGTGGAAAGTTTGATTCAGAGGTGGCAAATGCACGCAGCCAAAAACCGGAGTTCCGCGATACAATAAACCCATAGAAATCCCCCAAATTGGAATTCCCCGAGCAAAATTAGTGGTAGCATCGAGAGGATCGACCACCCAACACCATTCTGTATCGGGTAAAACGTGTTCTCCTTCCTCGCTCAAAATCCCGTGAGTGGGAAACGCAAGTGCGATCGCATTTCTAATCTCCGCATCCGCCCAATTGTCAGACTGCGTAACCAAACTACCATCATCTTTCTCATCCGCTTGTGCAGAACCGAAATCTTTCAAAAACTGCTGTCCGATTGTCTTGACAGTTGTCTGAGAAAAAGTTAAAATAGACTTCCAAAAATCTTTCATTAGTTACTGTTTATTGGTTACTGGTTATTGGTTACTGGTTACTGGTTACTGGTTATTGGTTACTGGTTACTGGTTACTGGTTATTGGTTGCGCTCCCGATAATAACAAATAACAAATAACAAATAACAAATAACAAATAACAAATAACAAATAACAAATATTAGTCTAATTCATTTTCAAGGATAGTTGCGATCGCACTTTTAGCATTATCCTGAAATTCCGCAACATCCACCCGGCTCAACAGATACACAGCGAAAATCATACCCACTGCGGGCACAGTAAAAACTAACCCGTAAGCCAACATCGGCACCCCAAACAAAGTCCTGCCAAAATCCAAAATAGCACCACCGCTAACCGTAGCAAAACCCCGCGCCATCGCCTGCGACAAACCCCACGCCCCGATAAAAGTCCCCGCAGTTTCCGCAGCCGTCAAATCCAACATCAAACTCAGCGCCCCCGTGGTTGTAATTCCCGAAGCTAACCCGAAACACATCAAAGCCGACTTAAACACAATCGGATTACCAGTAAATCCCGATAAAATAATCAAGCCAAAACAAGCCGCCACCGACAAACAACCCAATCTAATCGTATTTTGCTTGCCAATCCGCGGCACAATTAAAAAACCAGTTGCGCTCAAACCGATAAGAGTACCAGTACCGTAAATAGCATTCAACCGCGTACTTTCAGAAATCGGCATCTTAAAAATTTCCCCGCCGTAGGGTTCCAAAACCGCATCCTGCATAAACAAACAAATAGTCATCACCAGCAGGAAAGTAAAAAACAAACCGGTTTGGCGGCTAGCAGTCAAAATCCGCAGCGCACTTCCCAAAGTAATTTTATCTTCTCGATTAACTGCGATCGATCGCGCCCCGTAACGCGAATACTTTTTCTCAACCCCAAAAGTCCCAATCCCCACCAACAGCAAAACCAGCGCCGGCACTTTCACAAACAAACCGTTAATCGAAGCCTGTAAAACTTCCCGCGGCACATCCCCATCAATCTGCTTCAACAAACCGCTGCTGACAATCGCCCCGATAATAATACCAACCATCAGCATCGACCACACCACACCCACCAACTTCGATCGATCTTCCTCATCCGAAACATCCACCAACAAAGCAGCAAAAGGAGTCGAGCTCGAACAAATCGCGATACCGTAAACTGCAAAAACCAAACCCAACAAACCCACCCAACCGTAAGTCGGAGTCGTCCACCCCACAGCGTCTAAACTAGCGCCCAAGCGCCACATCACTTGCACCGCCAAAAAAGCCGAAATTACAAATAACAGTCCTCCCATCCACACGTAACCCGTGCGGTGATGGCCGAACAAAGGCTTAGCATCCGACATTTGTCCGAACCATACCCTCGCCGGCGCCACAAACTGGTGCATCGCCAGGGTACCAGCCACCACAGTAGCCGGAATCGCCAACTCCTTAATCATCACGCGATTGAGTACCCCGAGAGTTAAAATCGACATCATCCCCAGCCCCATCTGAAACAAGCCCAGGCGGAACATCGTCGCGAGGTCAATTCTTTTGATAGCGGGAGTTCCGGAATCTGTTAATGTAGAATCTGGCAAACGGTCGATCGGCATAACTTTTCAAATAAACACAACATTTGAATTTATAGTAACTGAGATATCGCCACGGGCCGCCATTATTCCCACAGCTAGAAGCTCGATCGCGATTATTCGTATAAATTCGTATAAAAATAAAGAGAATCAATAACTGTGGATTTACCAACCGTGACAACCATCACCCTAGGACAAAACGGCCCAGCCGTCATTCCCCTGTGCGTCGGAACCTGGGCTTGGGGCGACAAACTATTTTGGAACTACGGCAGCAACTACGGCGCCGCCGAAGTAGAAGCAGCATTCAACACATCCCTAGATGCCGGAATCAACTTTTTCGACACAGCCGAAGTCTACGGTAACGGCTTGTCAGAAGAATTGCTGGGGCAGTTTATCAAAAAAACCAGCCAACCCGTGCAAATAGCCACCAAATTCGGCCCCGTACCTTGGCGCCTCACAGGAAAATCAGTTTCAGAAGCCTTGAGTGCCAGCTTAAAACGCTTGCAAGTAGAACAAATCGCCCTCTATCAAGTACACTGGCCATTCAGTTTTTTACTCAGTCAAGAAAGCTTGATGAACGCCTTAGCAGATGAAGTCAAACAAGGCAGAATCCAAGCAGTAGGAGTCAGCAACTATTCTGAAGAACAGATGCGCGAAGCCCACAAAATATTAGCAGCCAGAGGGGTTCCCCTAGCAACAAATCAAGTCCGTTACTCATTGCTGTCGCGGCAAGTAGAGAAACAAGGAATTGTCAGTGCAGCCCGGGAATTGGGAGTAACAATTTTAGCATACAGTCCCTTAGCGCAAGGATTGCTCACGGGCAAATATAGCGCCCAAGAAGAACCTACAGGAGCCCGCAAATTTGACTCCCGCTTCAGCAAAGATGGCCTCGAAAAAATCGAATTAGTCATGTCCACCTTGCGGAAAATGGGGAGAAAGCGATCTCGCACGCCCGCCCAAGTTGCCCTAAACTGGTTGATAGCCCAAAACGGAGTCATCCCAATTCCCGGCGCCAAAACCGCTAAACAAGCCCAAGAAAATGCAGGCGCCCTAGGCTGGACTTTAAGCCAAGATGAAGTCTACCAGCTAGAACTAATGACACGTCCTTGGCGAGAATAAATACAACTTATGCACTGACAGCCATAAACCGGGTTTTTTCACCCAAATACACAGATTTTACCCTGCAAATTCGGTAAAAAACCCGGTTTATTTCGCTTAATGCGTCCAGAACTCTTCTAATATCATGTCCGGTCGATAGACCATAATATTTGGGTCGGAGCGGGTTTACTAAAACTCTGGTTTTCCGGGATGGATTATTGGTGAACCCGCCCCTACAGGAATCGCGGTCAATTCACCGGACACGATCTAACTTTTCTATCCATGACATCCGTTAAATCCGCTAAAAAATCCGTTGCCGAACTTTCCTCTTCCTATGAAAATACTAACTGACTGGGGCTTCACGCGCGAAGGCTGGCGCAACAACAGCCGCGGCGAATATTTGGTTTTGCTGCAAGGAGGATTGCTCGCGGCATTTACAATCTTGCCCGTTTATCAACTGCCAGGATTCAAAATTCAATCAACTGAATTACTTGATCCGATCTGGTTTTTAGCAAGTATTCTCAGCTCGATCGGATTAATTTTCATCATCAAAGGATTGATAGACTTAGGAAAAAACCTCACACCTTTACCCTATCCCAGAGAAGACGGAGAATTAGTCCAAACAGGAATTTACCGAATAGTGCGGCATCCATTATACAGCGGCTTAATTTTAGCAGCTTTCGGCTGGACACTTTGGCAAATGAGCTTATCGCACTTAATAGCCACAGCAATTTTACTGATATTTTTTGACATCAAAGCCAATCGCGAAGAAACCTGGTTAACCCAAAAATATCCCGACTATTTAGAATACCGCCAGCGAGTCAAAAAAATAATTCCAGGAATTTATTAACAGTTTTAGATTGCTGTTTGAATCAAGCGTTCTATAATATACTCGACGATCGCAGGCTGTAGCATTAAACTTGTCGATCCGCTCTGATTGAGCGATCGCCCATTTTCGATGATCGATCGCTCCGCCAGCGCCTCTAACGCTTCCATCAGTTGCCGTCCAGAAACTTTGGGCAAAATTTCAGCTTTTAGCTTCTCAGGAGTCGCTGCTTCTTGATTAATAGCCAACCAGTACACGATTTGTTGTTGCAGGGGAGACAGGCGATCGAACTGGCGATCGAGCAAATCCCACAAATCGCTAAAAACAGTATTTCCTTGCGCTAAAAATGCCTGAATATCACCGCCAAAAATATTTTTAATCGTGGTGGCTGCAATTTTGATCGCCAGGGGATTACCGCCAAAGTAGTTGACAATATCTCTACTTTGTAGTAGTGTTGCCTTTAATCCTTTATCCGCAAGAATTTGCTGGCATACAGGCGGTGAAAGGCCGCAGAGTTTGAGCGATCGCACGGGTAAATTTTCGCCCGATCGCACAGCAAACCCGCCCGGTTGTTCTCGTCCGGTTAAAATCAGACAACTTTGGTGGGATTCGTCAGCAATGCGCGCAAATAACCGTCCGTAATCTTCATAGCCTTGTTGATATTGTCCGCTGCGATTTCCCCCTTGCAAAATCGACTCCAGATTGTCGAAAATTAACAAACAGCGTTTGTGGCGCAACTGTTCCATGAGAGCAGAAATAGAGTTATTGTTTGTCGCTTCTGAACCCATTAAAATTGGTAAAATATCGCTGAGGATAACATCTAAGGTTGGTGCTTGCTGCAAACTGCGCCAAATCGCGAATTCAAATTGAGATTGAATTTGCTGGGCGATTTTGACAGACAGAGAAGTTTTGCCAATACCGCCAATTCCAAAAATACCGATCGCGCGGGTAGAATTGTCACCAATCCAAGTTTCTAAAGTTTCTAATTCTTGCAAGCGGTTGTAAAAGTGGGAAATATCGATCGCTTCTCCCCAATCTTGGATGCAGTTATCGGGTGCGCTGCTGTGCTGGTAGCGGCGCAAGACAGCTTGCAGATTGTGCTTTGAGACTTTTTCACCAATAATTTGAGAAAGATTTTGCCACAAATGCGAACCGACTTGTTTAATATAGTCGTGTTCGTAAAGTAGGCGATCGGCTATTTCTTGATAAGAATGTCCTTCCCAAGTTTCCAGAAAGACGAGAGATTGAATGTCATTGAGTTTGTGTTTTTTGTTAAGAGATTGTAACAGATGCTCGATTAGGGCGATCGCTTCTTGTGCTGTCATAGCGATTTATTAAATAAATTTACTGATATTTCATGAGTGTGGGTTGCTATTCAGGATAGAAAACAAATTTACTCAATTAACCGGAAGGTAATCCTTTTTATAGTCGGCGGTTGAAACCGCCAGAAAGTCAAACAAAGTCGGCGGTTGAAATCGGGTCTACACAAATAAAGTCGGCGGTTGAAACCGCGTCTACACAAACAAAGTCGGCCTGCGCCGACTAAGAAGTAAGAGGGATCTTGAAGCCGGATTTGGGATGAGATTAATTCCAGAATCTCAAATCTCCAATCTCAAATCGATCGGGGAATTTACGTAAGTTTACAAAAGCTTGTCACTTTTACTCACCGGCAGGGCGATCGGAGGGGTTTATTCTTTGAGTTAAGGCAGAGAACAAGAGGAAAACTATAGGAGATGAACTATGAGTTGGTTGAAAATGACCTCTGAGTCCTTATATCTGATGAAAGGAGGGACTAATCAATATTTGGATAAAGTCGATTTAGCAGTACAGGGAGACCCAGCCAATCAGGAATTCAACCTGGATGTTCCGACTCAGTGGTTAGAAGGAAGTGATATTCCTAAAGTAGTTGTGATTGATGTTGGTTCGACCGAAAAGCCCAGTAAGGCTACAAGTATTTTTGACGCAGATGATATCTTTTCAAAGGTAGTAAAACGTTCAAATTGGAACGCATCTGTACCATCAAGTCGGTTTGAACTCGTCGATCGACCAAAATTTATTGTCATTCATCATACGGAGACTCCTCCATCTTCAGGTGGTATTGACCAGGCCAAAACCGTTGTTAAGGATATTCAAAGCTTCCACATGGCTCCTGAACCAAAAGGCAGGGGTTGGAGCGACATTGGGTACAGCTTTTTAAATACAGTTGGCGGAATTCTAGTTGAAGGCAGATTTGGATCGTTAGAAGAAGCCATTAAGGGGAATGCCGTCAGAGGAGCTCATGCAGGTACAGATGCTGGCAATCGCGCCCCAGGTGTTGCTAGCGAGGGCAACTTTTCCACTAAAGCGATGGATTCCGATCAGTGGAATAGTTTGGTAAATATCTGCGCTGCGTTGTGTCAGTCCTGCAACATAGAACCCTCCCAAATTCAAGGGCATCGAGACTTTGTGCCTACAGATTGCCCCGGACAGTGGCTTTACGATCGATTGGATCGACTAAGAATAGAAGTTGCACAAAAGTTGGCAAGTTGAGAACGATTAAAGTATTGATTGCAAAGGAGAAACCTAATGGTTTGGCTGAAATTAACCTCTAAGGCATTGTACTTAATAGATGGAAATGAATATCTGGATAAGGCAGATCTCACGTTGATCCGTGCCACTCCAGAACAGTACAAATTGGATCTTCCTCTAGCATGGTTACAAGGAGAAGATGCGCCAGGAAAACTAATCGTTTCCCTTAAATCTCCAGCGGAACCCAATCAGAAGATATTTCCTCCCCCGCCTGCACCAACCCGCCGCCAAATCCGCATTACAAAGACTGGTATGATGCGATCCAATGGACTTGCAGTTCTGGAAGTAGCGTTAATGGAAGGGAGTAGGAAAGTTGATTCAGTTTCTGCCGTTTCGGGTGCTCCCGATCGTCAGGCGTTTCGATTGGCCTCTAAGAGTGAAGCAGGCAGCCGCGAACCTCTACCTGAGGGAATTTGGGATCTGGGTATGCCCAAACCCGATCCCATGACAAAAACAAGACCTAGTATCTCAAAGTTAGTTGAATTTGCCAGTGGCACAGCAGGGAATTTTACAAAAGATTGGCCGGAAGATGGAGATGGGTTGGGGCCTGTCTGGGTTGAGATGACCTGTCGCTTCCAAACAGCCAGATCTGCTATTGGTTTTCACGTAGACAACAACTCTGCCTCTGCTCCGGGTACGGTTGGTTGTATTGGTATTATCAATGACTTGGATTTAAAGAGTTTGAGAAAATTTGTGAGTTGGTTTGATAATTCAACTCTTGCCCCGTATGTCGCAATTGTCGATTGGGGTTTAGGTTCAGTTTAGTGAGTTTCCATGTGAAATAGCGGCATAACAACCGCGCTGCACCGGAACCTACCAGTGAAGATTGCAAGTACGCGCGAGCGAAGCTATCCCGAAGGGAACGCTCTTTCAAGAGCAAGCGACAATTTACCAGCTTACAAAGCGTTACAAAAGTTTGTCACTTTTTCTCACCGGCAGGGCGATCGGGGTGCTTTATTCTTTGAGTTAAGCCAGAGCAAAAGCTATTCAAACTGTTCGAGGAAATCAATATGCCAAGCGCCGATGTGTTTATACAGGCTGGTCATGAAGGACGCACAAGTGGGGCAACTGGAGCTACAGGTCCACTAGGAAATGAAATTGATTGGACTCCCATTGTCGCTGATGAGGCCACTAAAATTCTGAGAAGCGCAGGAGTAAGCGTTATTCGTGAAGATGCAACACTTCAGGGTGTTTATGATGTAAAAGTTGCAATCTTTATTCATTTTGATGGTGATAATCCCTCTTGTCGCACTGGTGCCTCAGTTGGCTACAACGATCCAACTGACAAAGCGGCCGCGAGTGAATGGAAAGCTCTTTATAGTAATTACTGGCCTTTTCGATGGATGTCAGATAACTTTACCAGTAATCTTTCAGGATACTATGGCTTCAGCTATACTCGCACCTCAGATGCAGAATTTGTTATTGAGCTGGGAGAAATAAGTTGTTTGGAACAAGCAGAGTGGTTAAAGCCGCGCCTTAAATGGCTTGGAAGCCTTATTGCTCACTTTTTAAGCAAGAGAATTGGTAAAGGCAATGTTCCAGATCCAGGCCCGTTCAATGGAAGTATTATCACACCAAATTCTTGGTCAACTTTTTACTCAGGGCTAGAAATAGATGGTTTTTCAATTCCTCAAAAAGGCTTGAGAAATAAAACTTTACTAAGAGCTATAGGTGTGGAAACTGAATTATTTGGCGAAGTTGTTAGGCACGCAGATAGGGAATTTATCAAAGGAAAGGTTTCTTGGTTTGGTGGTTCTAGAGATCGCACAATGGCTCCCGATGAAACTGTCGCTTTGACTGGTGAGCTTGGGCGAGGACTATCAGAAGATGACTATTATATTGCCATGCGATGGGACTACCTCGGTCAAAAATTATTTTGGGTAAATCGACATCTATTGGTGGTTAACGCAGCAAATAATAAGGCGGTTATTGTTAGAGCTATTGACTGGGGCCCAAATACTTCTACAGGACGTGTTCTAGATTTATCAAAAAAGACCCTGGATTACCTTGATGTTGAAACAGATGATGAGTTGCTCTGCGCTTTTTCTAGTTCAAGCAACGGCACTCGGCAAGTTGGCCCTATCTAAAAGTCTGCGATCGCTAGGCTCTGCCGGTGCAGCCTGCTGCACCGGAACAAAGCTTACTCTGTCCTTAGGTTGCAAGCGTAATTTGCTTCTGGTGTATCATCTCTCTCCAGGCTCGCCCTGATTTGCTCTATCAGTTCGATCGCCCTTCGCAGCCCAAACTGCTACCTATTCGGAGGCCGATCGCACCTCACGCCTTCACCCCCTCACAAAATAACGGGAAATGAAGGCTGCAAGTGCGATCGCCCTTTCCCCTAATTCAACAATTGAGGAATTTACAAACCTTTACAAAAGCTTGTCACTTTTTATTATCGACCGGGCGATCGAGCTGGTTTATTCTTTGAGTTAAGGCAGAGGACAAGCCGTTCAGATTGTTTAGAGTTAAACCGCAGATGTGCGGAATCAGCCGATCGGCAAGAGTATTGTCTTGTACTGCAACTGCGGTAAAATTAATCGTTAGGCACGCAACTTGTCCTCAGTTGTTGATATTCTCTAAGAATTAATAAGGAGAACTCATGGCTAAATTTCGCTACGATCCACCAGCCGCGCAAAACGACTTTGCAGGCAACCCCAAAGAGGATGAATTATTACAAAAATGGTCAAACTTGATTAAGGATTATTTTCAAGGTGAAATAAAAAATCTTCGGACAATCTTGGGACAAGAGTCGCTCTTCTTTTCTGAAATCGATCGCGTACTTGATAACTCTGTCCCAACAGCTCCAGTGCCATGGAATGGTTTTCCTAGAAATATTTGGCTTCGCGTCAATAAGGACAGAGCGAAACAGTTTCAGGAGGTAGAAATACGCGGTCAAGCACCTATTGGATTCACTGATAGAAAACTGAGTCAGTCGATTGAACAACCATATCGGCAACAGGATGAGTATCTTGAGTGGGTTCCCATTAAAAAAAGTGGACGAGTTGTCAAGTATGCTTTTACGGCTGAAGGCCCGGAATATTGGGAGTTTCTAGCTGAAAACGATCGCAATAAATTGCTAGCGCTCTATCAAGAGTTTACTGGACGTAAAGTTGATTGGACTGAAATATCTTGGAATAAAAATGTCTGGGGGCAGAACCGCTTAGGCAAGCCTGTAAAGATTTACAAGATTGGTGATTACAACCCATACAATGCTGTCAATTTAGAGGAGTGTGCTGCACATCTGACACACCCAGCAAACACCCTAGGCGCTGAGATCGACTTGGCGGCCAAAGCTACGGTGCAGAGAGCCGATCGAAGTGGTAACTTAGTCTCCGAAAGACGACGGCTGGCTTGCTGCTCAGATTTTGGCGATCCCAATAGAAACAGCGATCCAGAGATTGGCAGACAAGTTAACCTGTCTGTTCGTGGAGGCATTTCATTAACATTAGCTAATCCTGTTGGTCTATACATTCAGCGTTTCGATAACAACCGTGTCGCCGATAAAGACGGTAACGCCATACCGGATTGGTGGAAAATCATACGTGGCAAGGATGGCAGAGTATTACGTGCCGAGTTTGGTCCGCCAGAAACCTCTCAGCTTACACTTGATGATGTGCGCGTTGGTTCTGCTAATGAGCCTCTGACTTCTGGCGGTCAGTTAGCTGAATTGATTACGATGGTAATTTATGCCAGAACCGTCAATATGGGCGTGTCAGAGCCTCCTATTAGTTCCTGTGTTAATCGATGCTGTGTGAAGAAAGGAAACGCTGCCGATGGCAGTCTGTTAGATCAAGTAGAGATAAATGACCCTTGCAGCGCAGACGGTTGGGTTAATGCTTTCCCCGAACTTGGACAACCGCAACCTATATCCCCCTTCGATCGCCGACTAATGGGCCGTGGCCGCATGGAGTAATACTTATGACAATTCAACCTTTATTGAATGCAGATGACATTCAAGGACACATTATTCCTGGTTATTCTGATGCAGATTTGCTGCTTCTGGCAATTCGTGGGAATGATGATATATCTCTCAAGGCACTGATTCGGGTTCTGATTGCATCCCCCTTAGGTGTGACAAATATGCGTAGTGGTTTTGGGTTGCGCAGAGCCCGCAAGCGTTTCTTACAGGGAGTCGGACCCGAACCTGAGGATCCTCTACGGCTCAACCTTGCCCTAACGCGACAAGGACTCGATCGCCTGGGCTTCGCCACCCTCAAAGGAGTCGATGCAGCATTTGACGCTGGGATGACAGGGCTGAGTACGGGAGACCCAAAGCAACCAATACGGGCAGATGGAAGTCCTGAACCCGCACACCCATCTCGCTGGAAAGTCGGTGGGTCGTCCCAGTCCTTTGATTTACTTGTCATTCTTGCTTGTAAGCGCGACATTCGTCAGCGGACAACTGCGATCGCAAATCTGGTCAAAAAAAGTAAAGGTATTTCAGTTGTCTATCAGGAGTTTGGTGAAGATCTACCCAATAGCACCGAACATTTTGGTTTTGTCGATGGGATTTCAACACCTGGGGTATATGGTGAGTTTGAGGAAGCCGGTCAGAGAGTGCCGATCACCACACGTTATGGTGTGCCTAGTGCGAATGGACTTGATTTTGGTAAGCCCGGACAGCCCTTAGTATGGCCTGGACGATTTCTAGTTGGTACTCCCCGCTTTGAAGGCGACGAAGGCGAAGCAGTACATGATGTTTTTAAGAACGGTTCTTTTCTGGTTTTCCGCAGACTTCAGCAGGATGTGGCAGCATTCTATGAAGATACAGATGCAATGGCATTAGAACTTGCAAACAAGCTTGGTAATTCACAAATAGATGGTTCTTTTTTGCGAGAGACGATCGTCGGTCGCCGTCAGAATGGTCAACCACTAATGCGTCCAGGAGAGGGGCCAGATAGTCCATTAGCAATCAATCATTTTTTCTATGGAAACGAAACTCCTTCTATTACCTTAAATAACGGGGAACAAGTCACGGGCACTACATCAGATTTCCAAGGACAACGCTGTCCTTTTTGGGCACATATTCGCAAAGTAAATCCACGAGATGGGAAAAACGATCTATCCGAGGAAACACAAAATCTGCAAATGCTGCGGCGTGGTATTCCATTTGGAGTCGCCTACGATCGTCAGCTTCCGGCTAACGATCCAATCAATCTTAACCCACGCGGACTGCTATTTTTGGCGTACCAACGTAACATCCACGACCAGTTCGAGAATCTGAACACTCACTGGATGAACCAATTTGAAATTCCTGGTGGAGGAGGGCACGATTTACTCGTGGGACTCACACTTTCCGCCGATGGGCGGCTAGCTTCACGCCGTGCAGATTGGCCATCTAGCAAAGAGCAACTAATCACTCCCAGAACCTGGGTGATACCTACTGGGGGTGCCTATCTATTTGCGCCAAGCCTAACAGCTCTAAAACTTCTGACTCAATGATCCAAATATAGCAGTCGTCAAGGCGATTAGGACAAAGTAATCAAAGCCAATTCTCAATCCCATCTTTTGAGTTGCTAGCTATTAGGATGTCGATCGCACCTCACGCCTTCACCCCCTCACAAAATAACGGGAAATGAAGGTGAAGAGTGCGATCGCCCTTTCCCTAATTCGACAATTTACGCATTTACAGAACTTTACACTGGTCACTTTTTCTCA
>NZ_JAUBOJ010000135.1:0-2005 GCF_036700185.1 Microcoleus sp. BM001215392
GTTTGTCCGCAAGTCCGCCGGGGATTTAAATCCCCGTCTCATAGCGAAAGTCGGTTGAAACCGACTGCTTGCAGCATTGTCAATAAGCCTTTTATGAACAGGCAAGATGCCTGTTCCACAAAAGATAAATTTTCTTGTGGAACAGGCATCTTGCCTGTTGCTGAAAATGGTGCAATATCTCAGTTGAAATCGACTGAAAACCATGCCGCTATTCAGTCCTCTTTAGAGGACTTTCGCTATGAGACGGGGGTTTTAACCCCCGGCGGATCTGATAAATGCGTGATCGATGATGAATGCGCCATCAATGATGAACACGCAGTAGATGATGAACACGCGGTAGATGATGAAAGTGCGATCGATCGTGACGGCTTCAGCTTCATCCAGCGGATTGCCCAACTTACAAATACAAACGTTGCCGCTTCCAAAAATCTCACGGGAAGCGCAGCAAAAGGTGGCGACTGGGAACTGGAAGTAAGAACTGGAAAAATCAAAACACCGCTAGTATTTCAGGAAGATACGATCGCAAATTACGGCCATGTTCTCTCCAGCTTCAGTGCTGCTACTAACTATAATGCCGGCTTGGCTGCGACAGCAACTCCTGTCAAGATTGATACGGATGATTTGAACGGCGACGGTTTTCTCGACTTAGCTGTAGCAAACTTGGGTTCGAGAGATATTTCCATATTGTTGGGGACGGGTACGGGCAGCTTTGGTACTGCTAGCAACTTATTTAACCCCGGCAACGAGAATCCCTTTTCCATTGCAATACGCGACTTGAATGGAGATGGCAAACTCGATTTAGCTGTGGCGAATCCGATTAGTGAGGGTAACGGCGGTTTCGTTTCCATCCGATTGGGGACGGGTAATGGTAGTTTTAGCAATCCTACCAATTTCGGTGAAGGAATAGATCCTAAGTCGATCGCAGTCGGGGATTTTAATGGAGATGGCAAGTTAGATTTAGCTACAGCAAGTGCGCATAGTAACAACCTTTCCATGCTTTTAGGAGACGGTACTGGTAGCTTTAGCACTCCCATTAATATTATTAATTCAGCAGCATCTCTTGATGTTACCACAGCCGACTTAAATGGCGACGGTAAACTCGATTTAGTCTCGTCGAACAATGAGTCTACTAACAACATCTCAGTTTTATTAGGAGATGGTATCGGGAACTTTAGCGCCCCCGTTAACTTTAGCGCGGGGACAGGCAATCACTTTATCACCACAGCCGATTTGAATGGCGACGGCAAACTCGATCTCGTTGCCGCATCTAACAGTATCTCTAATGAGAGTATCTCCGTTTTGTTGGGGGATGGTAAGGGTAATTTTGGTATTGCAACTAACTTTAGTGTTGGATTATCTCCCGAAGCTGTCGTTGCGGGCGACTTTAACAGCGATGGCAAAATCGATTTAGCCACGTCTAATGGCGGTTCTCACAATGTCTCAGTTTTGTTGGGAAACGGTACGGGCAGTTTTGGTACTGCCACCAATTTTAGTGTAGGAACATATCCTCGGTTTCTCACTGCGGGAGATTTTAATACTGATGGCAAATTGGATTTAGCGACACCAAATTTTACCACTCAAGATGTCTCTGTTCTGCTAAATTTGGCTGCAAATTTTGGGGCTGCTAACTATAGTGCGATCGAAGGAAGCACTGATACGATAGTTAATTTACCTGTAACTCTGAATGCTATTCCTGCTGTCGATGTCACAAGTGCGATCGTACTTAACCCCAGTAGCACTGCTACACCAAATTCAGACTATACCTTTTCGCCTACAACTGTTAGTTTCCCAGCAGGTACAACCAATCTCACTCAGAATGTTGCAGTCACTATCAAAGCTGACAATATTCCAGAAAACAGCGAAATAGTTGTTCTCAATTTAGGCAGTATTACAGGAGGTTCTGCGGGTACAATCCCTCAAACCACACTAACTATTAACGACACTGGGGCGACGCCGACACCAACACCAGTCACGCCAACGCCAACACCAGTCACGCCAACGCCAA
>NZ_JAUBOJ010000135.1:2105-16303 GCF_036700185.1 Microcoleus sp. BM001215392
CAGTCACGCCAACGCCAACACCAGTCACGCCAACGCCAACACCAGTCACGCCGACGCCGACGCCAGTCACGCCGACGCCGACGCCAGTTGCGCCAACGCCGACGCCAGTTGGGCCAACGCCGACCCCAGTTGGGCCAGTTACACCCACGCCTGCTGGTTCCATCGCCACACCAATTCTGCTGTGTGGCATAGAAACTGGATTGAATCAATTTCAGAAAATTCTTGACAACCAATTACAGGCAGTTAACCTACCAATTGTTGGCGTACTTAAAGACATTTCCCCAGATTTTATTAGCGACATCAAAACTAAGCTAGTCGATACGATTAACAATCAGGGAAATCTAAGTATGAGTCAGTTAGAAAATAGCATCCGTAATGCACTTGGAGGGAACGTTGATTTTACTCTAACTGGAAATTCTAATTCTGATGAAAGTACCTTGCTAATTACACTTGGCAAGCAATATCAGTTTCCAGATATCAATCTCTCTAAAAACTTAGGAGTCCCAGCATTAAGTTTAGAAGTAGATGGAAAAGCCCGATCGCAATTCAACTATAACTTATCCTTAGCAGTTGGTGTTAGTAAAGATTTTGGCTGCTACATAGATACTGACAAAACCAAGTTAACCGCCAACCTTGATTTGGGTCTAGATGACCAATTCAAGGCTAAAGGCAACTTAGGTTTTTTGCAAGTTGACCTCGCCAACGATACCAACAACCCGACTCAAGTCGGTGCCAACCTCGAAGTCAAACTCAATGATTTAGACAATCTGGGTGGCCGAGATGATGGCCCTCGCCTCACCTTACCAGAACTGCAAGGCAACTATCAGTTTAAAGACTTATTCAAGACCAGCTTAGGAAGCAATGCTAATCTCGGTCTGCAAGCCAAAACCAGCATCAACGGCAATCCTGCATTCCCATCCTATAACTTCGACTTAGCAGTTGATTGGCCGCTGCTAAATTACGCTAACGGTCAATTAACCGGGCCGCAAAAACCCGCAGTTGCATTTAACAATATGCAACTAGATTTAGGAACATTTGTCAATAATTTTGCCAAGCCAATTCTCGGTAAAATTTCCGATGTCATTAAACCATTCCGACCAGTTATTGACTTTCTGAATACCGACACTCAGTTAATATCTAAAATAGGTCTAGCTGGGCAATTCGATCGCAATGGGGATGGCAAAGTCAGCGTACTAGAATTGGCAGCAAAACTGTCGGGGCGCACGATCGATACTCGCTTTTTAGATGCAGTTGGTAAGGTCGATCGAGTTATTAGCTTAGTAGATCAATTAGCAACTTCTGATAAAATCGACTTGGGTTCCTACAATCTGGGGAATCTAGATGTTGCCGATCGAACTGCGAATCTGCAAACTACTGCCCCGGTTTCAAAAACTGCTGTACGGCAAACTCCTAACCAACAAATCAACTCCAAAACAGGCAAAGTCAAGGAATTTTTTACGGCTTTACAAGATATAGAAGGCTTCGATCTGCCACTGTTAAGCAACCCGGAAACCGCAATCGATCTGCTGCTAGGTAAACCGGATGTTCCACTCTTTACCTATAAGATACCCAGACTAGAATTGGACTTTAATATTCAGCAAGAATTTCCGATCTGGGGGCCGATTAAGGGTTTGATTGAAGGCAAGTTTAGTGCGGCCGCTAGTCTAGGATTTGGGTACGATACCTACGGATTAAATGAGTGGAAAAACTCTAATTTTGCTATTGATTCTGCTGTCAAAGTTTTGGATGGATTTTATGTCAGCGATCGCCAAAATGCTGACGGTACGGGACCAGATGTTGACGAACTGATTCTTGAAGCTAGTATTGCTGCGGGTGTTGGGGTAGATGTGATACTTGCTTCTGGTTATTTAAAAGGTGGAATTCAAGGAAAAGTCGGCATCGATTTGATCGATGGTGGAGAATCTCAGCCCAAACAAGGTGGTGACGGCAAAATTCGAGGTTCGGAAATTTCTTCCCGTATCACCAAACCCTCAGAACTTTTTAACGTGTCAGGTCAAATCAATGCTTTCTTGGGTGCTGAATTTAAGGCATTTGGGTTCAAAGTCTACGATAATAACTTTGCCACATTTGAGTTAGCTAATTTTGCTCCTTCTACTTCTTCCGATTCTACTGATTTTCCTACTCCTCCTGTAGGATCTTTTCCGCAACCCAGTCCGACGAGGATTAGTCAACGTCCTGTGGAAAAAGTGGGGACTATTACTCTCAGTTACCTCACAGGTGCAAAAGTCTTCTTTGATGCTAATTTTAACGGCATTCAAGATGAAAAGGAACCCTTCACAATTAGTAATGTTGATGGTAGCTTTAGTTTAGATATCTCTCTTACGGATTTTGACAAAAATAACAGTGGCGCACTCGAACCGGATGAAGGTAGACTTGTAGGTACTGACGGTATTAATGTCGCTACTTATTTACCGCAGCAAACGCAGGTAACAGCAACACCAGATGCTATGCTTGTGACGCCTTTAACTACCTTGATGACTGAGTTGGTAGAACAGGGTTTCGATGCCGATCGCGCCGAATTTCTGGTAAAATCATCGCTGGGATTGTCGCCAACAATCGATCTGACTAGCTACAATCCGCTACAGGCAATTACTCAAAACGATCGCAACGGTTTGGCGGTTTATGCAGCGCACGTTCAGGTACAAAATGCAATAGTGTTGACAACAAATTTAATTAGCGGGATTTCAAATACCGCTAAAAATGAAATTGCCGATCGCATTATTTCCACTATTGCCGATCGAATTCAATCCGGGGCTGTCGATTTAACCAATCCCGCACAATTACAAACCATCATTCAGTCTGCTGCAACTCAACTGCAAGCACAAACAGCGTCCGATCTTGCACCGGAAGCTGCTAAAATTATTGCCGAAGGCAATCAGCGGGTAAGGGCGATCGCATCTAGCAACCTCCCACTTGCAGATGCAGCTACTAACATAGCCAAAGTTCAACAAGTCGAACAAGGAGAAGTAGCCAAAGATTTACAACAAGTCGCCGCCGGCAATAAAACAATTCAATCGGCAATTTCTGAAAATACAAGCACATCCTTAGACGCACAGATTCATTCCGCCACTGTCAATAACCCCACAATTCGCAACAGGATAAACAGTAACTTCACTGCTACCGAACTTTTTCCCGACAGTGGCATAGAATTAGTCAACAATTCCCCCGATCGCAAAATCGGCACCGATGGTGACGATACTCTAGGTGGCGACAGCAGCGATGACGTTTTTAGCGGCAAAAAAGGAAACGATTTAATCTTTGGTTTTAACGGTAATGACTGGATTAATGGCAATCAAGGCAATGACTTAATCAATGGTGGTTTTGATGACGATACGGTTTACGGCGGCAAGGGAATTGATACCATTACAGGTAGTGATGGTTCCGATATTATTTTTGGCAATCTAGGTGATGATATCCTAGATGGTAGCCCTGGCAATGATATCTTGCGCGGCGGCAAAGGCAACGATCTGTTAATTGGCGACTTGGGCGATGACTTCCTATTCGGTGAAGATGGAGATGACAGTTTGATAGGAGGAAATGGGAGCGATCGCTTTTTATTATCTGCCAATTCTGGCATCGATACTATATTGGATTTTGAAGATGGCAAAGATTTGCTAACACTCGCCAGCGGCATTACTTTCTCGCAATTGGCGATCGCCCAAAGTGACGGTGCAACCTTAATTCGATTGGCGGCTACCGGAGAAATTTTTGCTTCTCTAACTGGGGTATCGTCCAGTCTGATTGGTATCGCAGATTTTGCCTCAATCTAATATCAAGTAGTCGCAGATAACCGCAGTTATCTGCGACTTCAGCAATTGGCGCTAATACTTAAGAACTACAGAGTACATATACTTACTAGGAATTGTGATAAATTACAGTCAATCTCCGGAATAAGGCTAGACTGGGACGCAGACATATTCAGTAGAATTAATCTATATTGCCACGACGTTCACCAATAAAGATGGCTATAGTTATACTTACTGATTTTGGCAATCTTTGAGGGTATGAAATCCCGATCGATAGGGGTTCATTACACTCTTGCTGCTAAATGCGAAGCGTGTTATGGCGAAGCAATCTCGGAGGAATTATCGTGAACCTAAATTTAGATACTATTTTCTCACCGCTGATGAACCCCGCCCTGAATGAGTTTCAGACTTGGGCTTTGCAAAACCCCGAGGAGGGCCTCAGCAAAACGATGCTGCCGGCGATCGCCCTGATCGAGGGTTTAATTGCCAACGAACCCACCTATTTGCCAATCAAACGGCTGGCTTTCGGGGCTAATTTTTGCTGCGCGGGACAAGTGGTGATGGGAGAATTTGCAACACTCGAACAAGCACTCACATCGCCTCAGGCGCGCGGATGGCGGCTGGGTACTTCTGTGCTCGATGCGGATCTCTCCCCCAACCAAGATGTCGGCGGTAGGAACCTTTTTCTGCTGTCTTTGTCCGATCGCGAACCAGACGGTAGCAGCAACCACGCAGCATTCCGAAGCTGTATGCAAAAGTATCTTTTCAACAGCGCCACAACCGATCGCCAACAAGACGAAATCAGCAGGCGGTTGCTCGATCGCCTAGCATCAGATTATACCGAGATGCCGCACGGTGCGGGGGGAACATTTTTTACCGATGTCAGGCGCGGTTGGATGGGATTTTTAGTCCCATATTTGCACTACGTAATTTTTGGGATTAATCCAGATGACAAGTCTGCGATCGAACTTCTCACCGATTTACATTACATCCGCCAAAGCCCCGCGCACTACTTCGCCGTCGCGGGCAGCCTGCTGCAAAGTCTGAACTTGTTTGGACATGGGGATTTGTCGGCTTTAATCGAGCGCGCGGCGACGATTTACGAAAATTCTCCCGCCTTAGCCGACTTCGAGGAAAGTTCGGAAAACAACGGCATGACTAGACGGGAATTGGCAAAGCTGATGACAGCAATTATGGGGATAGCGGGACTGCAAGGCCCCCTGCACCTTGGCTACACAGCTATGGGATACCGCCCTCTCCCGGCGTATAAAGGAACACAGACTGCTGACATTAATCCGACGGATTTTTGGGACGATCTTGATTTGGACGATCGCCAGTCGATCGAGCTTTTCCTGTTGGAATGCGGGCGCCTCTGGGCTCCCGTCAGCGCCACCCACCGAGTCGCGACAGAGCCCTTTACCGCCACGGTAGGGGGCAAACAGCGCACTTTCCCCGCCGGAACCAAGGTACTGATACCGATCAGTTTGGGGCACCTAGACGCGAGTTTTTGGGGTTCTACGGTGTACGAATTCAACCCTAAGCGGGAGAATTTGTGCCCTTATCATATGGGATTTCATTCGGTGGGCGATCGGAGTGCGGGACGGATTTGCCCTGCTAAAGATATCGCACTGAAGATGCTGGTGGATGTGATTAGTACCGTTGGTAAAGTTAGGCGATCGTCGGCACCTAATTCGCAGCAGTAATTAATCAAAAAACCCGGTTTGATCGTTCGGACTAAAGTCCTCTTATCTTATCCGAAGAAGGACTAAAGGGGTGCATCTGGCGCAAGGCAAATATGTTTGTAGGGGCGAAGCATGACCGCTGAAAATAGGAGATTATAACTAATAACTTATATGCGGTCATGCTTCGCCCTCCTCAAAAACCAGATGCACCAGACTAAAGTCCTCACGGCGAACCTAATTTTGGTTATCTAACTGGGCCGGAAATCACAAGTATTTTCGAGGTTAAATAATGCCATGTCAATCGAAACAAAGAAACTAAAAGATATCGCAACTTGGATGAAAGCAGAACATCCACCCGAATTCCCCGAAGCCCTGCAAGGTATCTTCTTTATGGACGGGAATATTTTGCCAGACTATTGTCTGACGATGTACAATTCAGAATGGAATGCTGACCAACGGACGTTATTGCTGCGGATTTACGATCCAGTTGTCTGGACATTTCATTCATCAATAGCAGGACGAATGTTACTTTATGCCGTCAAATTTTCTCGTTTCAGCTACTTGTTCCGCTTCTCTGATGCCACTTTGCAACACGGGCACATCACGCCGATCGCCTTTGGATTGTCTGTACCGCCGTGGATTATGGATTTTTTGATCGATCGAGATCCGAACACTCCGAATGGGGATATCTGGGATCGCAGAAACTCGTTTTTCGGCAGAGCTCCTGAAAAAGGCTATACACTCCGCAGAGTTGTTAACAAAGATGGGAGCCCCACAGCAGCATTTCCTGATTTTCTGTCGAAAGTTGGCAGTGATTGTTTAATTATTGCTCAAGAGTGAACATATTTAGGACAACTACTAAACCCGCTTAATTAGGCGGGTTTTTGCGATCGAAGCAGCGGGATTTAAACCCACTAACCAGACTAATACAGTCTTAAACACTTCATTCAGTTGACAGTTGACAGTTGACAGTTGACAGTTGACAACGACCTCTACTTGGAAGTAAGAAGATTGGATTAATGAATAGTCAGATTTTAATTTCTCCTTACAAGGGAGAGGCTTTCAACCATTCTTTATGGTAAACAATTATCACAAAAACATATATGTGCTCTCTCAGTTGTTGTGTTATATGAGATATTAAGTTAAGGATTGACAGCCTAAATTTAAGAAAATATGTGGGGGTTAGGCTATGGTAGATAGTTTATCAATTCCTGAAGATTATAATATTTTCCTGCGGGAGCTGAAACAACGCATCCGCAATGCTCAAGTACGGGCAGCACTTTCGATTAACCGAGAATTAGTGTTGCTTTATTGGCAAATCGGACAGGATATTTTAAATCGGCAACAGCAGCAAGGATGGGGTACTAAAGTTATAGACACTTTGGCTGCTGACTTGCAAAAAGCTTTTCCTGAGATGAAGGGTTTTTCATCTCGCAATCTGAAATATATGAGGAGTTTTGCGGAAACTTACCCAGATTTTGAATTTGTGCAGCAGGTTGTTGCACAAATTCCTTGGGGCCATAATATCCGCATTTTGGATACTGTGAAAGATGGGTTGAGCGCGAGTGGTACATTCGCCAAACTATCGAGCAAGGATGGAGTCGAAATGTGTTAGTTCATCAGATAGAAAGTGGACTATTCCGGCGGCAAGGGAAAGCTGATACTAATTTCTCTCGCACTCTGCCAAATCCTCAATCTGAACTGGCTCAACAGTTATTTAAAGACCCTGATAATTTTGAGTTTCTCAGTTTAGGTAAAGCAGCCCAAGAGCGCGATTTAGAGCAGGCTTTGATTGAACGCATCCGCAATTTTTTGCTGGAGTTGGGAGTAGGGTTTGCTTTTGTTGGCAGTCAGTATCACCTGGAGGTTGAAGGAGAAGATTTTTATATTGATTTATTATTTTATCATTTACGTTTGCGTTGTTTTGTGGTAATATACTTGAAGGTGGAAGCGTTTAAGCCGGAATTTTCTGGAAAGATGAGTTTTTACGTTTCGGCTGTGGATGATTTACTCAAACACCGGGACGATATGCCGACTATTGGGATGATTTTATGCAAAAATAAAAAGCAGAAGATTGTCGAATATTCTTTGCGAGATATGAATAAGGCGATCGGGGTTTCGACTTATCAATTGCGGGAGACTTTACCGGAACAGTTACAGGGAAGTTTGCCAACTTTTGAGCAGTTGGAAGCTGAGTTAGAAGCGGTGGATGTGGCGATTGAGGAGGAGTTATGACAAAAACAATCGAAGCAGCGAAGTAATAGCGATCGCCGCCCCGGCTCGGGCAGTTCATTATACCCGTAATGCTTGATTCTGATTGCTGTCTCTGCTTCTGAAAGTCCCTGTGCCGAAGTTGACAGCCTTTCGTAGAGACAGGAGGGTGAGTTGTCATGCGATCGACAGGCATAAAAAATACCCACGTTGGTGACTAACTTCTTTCTATAGCCTGACCGCGGTCACTGTCTAGATTAGATGATTTTTCTTAAACATTAGACATCAATACGGTTCAGCTAGCGATCGCGGACAACACCAAAAGAAATAGTGCTGTTTGCGAAAAGTAAGATCCTCCCTACCAAAACATCTGGAGCATCTGCACAGAAAACTTTACAAACCCCGAGGGTTGCTGTGATGCTTGCCTGGGAAAAATTGGGGCTGCTGGCGGCGAGTAATTTGTTGCAATATCGTAATAATTCTATACGCGGATCGTCGTATTGTTTCCAAAGTTTATTTTGAAGAGGATTAGATAAATACTTCGCATATTGGGTGATTGCGAACCGCAGCATAATGGTTTCAGAGCGATTGCGCGATCGCCTTTCCGGTAAATCAAGGTTTTTAGGCCTTGAGCTAAAAACTCCGAAGTGTGAATTGTTTACACTGGAAAAATTGAAGCTAGAATTGGGGAGTAGGAGTTCCTTGCACAGTGCGATCGCCATCTCCTCAGCGGATGTTGAGCGTAGGAAATCTATCGGGCTAAGCTTATTATCCCAACAAAAATCTGGGTTTTACGCATAGCCAGTTATTGGGAATATTTTTTTCAACAATTCAGTACACCTTGGGATTTAAAGTCCCTAGGTATTATTAAATTTTGAGGAATTTGTCATGACTAAACTTTCGGAAATCGACTCGAATCAAGTTGACCAATTACTAAAACGCATCGAACAAATTGAAGCGAAGCTCGGCATTAAAGTTGACTCAGGTGTCGCAGAATCAAGTCAACAAGCACAACGTTTTTGTGCTATGCCAAAGGTTGCTCCGCGCACCTTCGATGCGAGCGTGTCGCCCGATCGCGCTCGTCTCATACGGTTCATCGGCAAGAAGTGGGTTAACGGTACAAAATTACGTTATTACTTTTTTGAGAGCGGCCCAAATTCAGGCCCGAACGAGCAAAAGGAGATTGTCCGCCAGGGGTTTGAAGCGTGGAAAAAGGTAGGGATTGGTATCAAGTTTGAGGAGGTTCGTAACATCGGCGAAGCAGAGATCAGAATCGGTTTTGTGCAAGATGATGGAGCCTGGTCATATCTTGGCCGCGATGTCCTCAGTATTCCTAAGCAGGGCGAGCGAACCATGAACTTTGGCTGGGATCTGCGGCAAGATCCCCGTGGGGTAGATGTCCCCGTTCACGAAATTGGCCACACCTTAGGTTTCCCTCACGAACACCAAAACCCATTTGCAGGTATTGTATGGGACGAAGAAGCCGTTTATAAATATTTTGGTGCTCCTCCTAACAAATGGGATCGACAGACAACTTTTTATAATGTGCTCCAAAAGCTGGAAGTAGGAGAAGTTGAGGGGTCAAAGTGGGACCCCAACTCAATCATGCACTACGGTTTTGCAGGGGGATTGATTGAGAAACCCGTGGAGTACCAAAAGGGATTAAGGCCTGCTGGCGGACTTTCCGAGCAGGATTTGTCGCAGGTACGATTATTCTATCCCCCGCTTGATGACTCGAAGTATACTGAACTTAAACCGTTCCATTCGGAGATTCTGTCCCTGGCGCCTGCTGAACAGAAAAACTTTGCGATCAATCCTTCTGCTACCCGAAGCTATACAATTGCGACTTTCGGAAAAGCAGATACAGTCATGGTTCTGTTCGAGGATCAGAGCGGTGATTTGAAGTATGTTGATGGTGACGACGACAGCGGTACAGACTTGAATTCACAAATCACTGTTCGGCTTTATCAAGGTCGGCGGTATGTGCTGAGAATCCGCTTATACTCTAACTTTTCTGCTGGCGAGGCCTCAGTGATGCTTTCTTGAGGGGGTTATCGATCGCACCCCATGACAGTCACCGCTAAAAACAACAAAACCTTCTCGTTTGAGAAGGTTTTATCACGATCGGAGCGGCGGGATTTGAACCCACGACCCCTACTACCCCAAAGTAGTGCGCTACCAAGCTGCGCTACGCCCCGACAGCTTTAACAGCTTAGCATAGAATCTCAGAAAAAGTCAAAAAACTTTTAAAACTTTTGTGGCTTGCACCAAACCGGACGCCGCAGCCGCCGGCCAAAAACCCTCGCAGCGACGGCCAGCATTCAGGATCAACTGCACGCTGTAAGCTTGGGGATAGCCTTCTAACTCCACCCACAACAAGTCGCTTTCGGCTTCAATGGCGATTTTTTCCTCGTCCATGAGCTCAGAGGCCATTTGACTCATCGCAGCCACCAACTGTCCCAACAACCGGCAAAAGTCGTTTAACTCGGCTTCGGTGAGTTCGATCGCCCAACCTTCCCCAGCCACCAAACCCTGAAACTCTTCTGCGTTTGGGTTCCATCCCAAACGCCAGCCAACACCGGTCTTAATTACACGTTCCATCTGGCGATTTTAGAATCTGGATTTTGGATTTTAGATTGATTAGGATTGATTGATATCATGTCCGGTCGATTGACCGCAATAAGTAAGTTCGTAGTGCGGACTTCAGTCCGCAGCATTATGCGGACTGAAGTCCGCACGTGCGTTCCAATCTGTTTATAGGCCTCTTTCCAGCTTACGGTGTCAGCAACTTTGCATCTCCCGGCTGCGGCTGCGGTATTTCCGGGGAAGTCTCGCGCCCGAGTGGTTTTTCACCCCTCGCCGGTGTCCCTCCCCGCCCGAAATCCTCAGTAAAAACATCAACCAAAGCTTGAACCAAAGCATCCCGCTGTTTTCTATTTAAACTTTGAATGACAGCGCGATCGCGTTCCATCGGATTCGATCGCAAAACGTCGTTTCCCGGGTACACGCTTTCCACCAAATAATCGGGAGTCACCCCCAGATAGTCAGCTAAACTCAACTTCCAATCAAAACGGTAATTCGGCGGCCGTCCTTTGACAAATACGTGATATCGAATCAAGCGCCCGACTAAAGTATTGTTGGGATCGACTTTTCCACTTTCCTGAGAAATGTAGTTATTCTCGATCGGCAAATCCGGCACTTTTTGATAAACCAATTTCCACGCATCCTGCACCCTCAATTGCTGCGGCGCCGATTGTTGAGCAACCAACCGCACAGACCCAGAACTCCCCAGCAGCGAAGGTTCCACAGCCGACACACTTAATTGGCCAGATTCCAATACCCCACTCAACAGCGTGTAAATCGCCACACTCAAAGTAACTAACAAAAAACTCAAGCCTTGCTTTAATTGCTTCACAGTTTTGACAATTTCAAAATATAGAATAATTTCATAAACTTACCTCTCAGCAGCTTTCCTAATCTCTAATATTAGGATTTACGATAATCAACCGGGTTGGGAGCATCCTAATAAAGCTAAAAAGCGTTTCTTAGAAATGCGATTTTCCCGCTTGCTTGCATATATATGTAGCTTGCTCTCCGTTTCGTGATTCAGTGAAAGCTAAAAATAAACCGGGTTTCTCATCCCGGTTCACTGTCTAGTATGAAAAATTTTTGAGTTTTGAATTAACAAAAATTGCGAGCAATTCACCACTCAAAACTCAAAACTCCCCAAGTCTAGATATCTCCGATAATTTCTGGCTGAGTGAGTTCGTCAGACATCTCAAATATCGCCCGCATTACAGGCTTCATCATTTGAGTGTCGTCCATATTCTCGAAATCTTCATAGCGACGGCGTTTGGCGCGGTTGGCCACTTGCACCGTGATCCGATAGCGGTTGGATGCAGCACCGATCAACTCTTCCGCCCGACGGGTTAGCTGAGTTGAATCGAAGGTTGGACGCTTAACCATGAGATTACCTACTTTATCTAATGTTACATTCTAGTCTAGTATGCGAAGATTCAAAATTACTAACTGAGTATCATTGCTTATGCAGGCAACAACAGCCTATTCCTTTGGTCACTTGCATCGGGTTAATTCTCATCCCCTCAAATTGGTTGCTTTTGGCGACAGCTTAATCTACGGTTTTGGCGACGGTGTAGGTGGGGGTTGGGTGGAAAGATTGCGGCGACAGTGGATGTTAACGGAGAGTGCAGGACACGTTTTATACAATTTGGGCGTTCGGGGCGATCGCACCTATCAAGTCGCCCAGCGCCTCGAAAACGAGTTTCGCCACCGGGGCGAGCTCAGAAACCGCGTCCCGGATGCGATTATTCTTTCCGTAGGCCTCAACGATTCAGCGAGAGTGCAATCGCCTAACGGCCGCAGTTATACTGATTTTGAACATTTTAAAACTGTTTTGGATAATTTGTTAAATTTATCGCAACAACTTTGTCCGGTGATTTTTGTGGGAATGGTGCCGGTGGATGAAAGCAAGATGCCTTTTCAAGATTGTTTGTACTACAATCACGCTGACCAATATCGGTACAAAGAAGCAACGAAATTAGCTTGTGAGTTGCGGGGAATTCCCTATTTAGATATTTTTGATAAATGGATGGCTCGCGGTAATATTTGGTGTCGTTCTTGTCTGACTTCGGATGGTCTTCATCCGAATGCAGCGGGTTATCAATATTTATTTGAAGATGTGACAAGTTGGGAACCGCTACTTGCTATTAGTTATTAGTCAGTTGACAGTTATCAGTTGACTGTTGACTGTTGACTGTTGACTGTTGTCTGTTGTCATTAGTCTAAAATACACAGCTCATCAAGAAACCGGGTTTTTTCACAGAAATACTTCTTCACAGCGCACAGTTGCGGTAAAAAACCAGGTTTCTGGGCGCCCGTGCGTCCTCTTCACTTATAAAAGCGATATTCTGCGCACCATATTTATAGAGATTTTGGGCAATTATCCTATAACTTCCAGGTAGATAAGGAAGATAAGCAACATAAGGATTTTAAGGAATTTAAGCATTTTAAAATCTCAAAATTAACATAAAAATATTTATTTTAAAAGACCGTATCTTCCCCTCGTCACAAATAAAAGCATTTAATAATGATGACATCACTGAGCGCAAGAGCAAGCTAGGCAAGAATCAATCAACGATAAATAGCCGGACAAAGGCTTGCTTTTTCCTCAATAAAAAATTTGTGTAAATTGGAGTATCAAAAATGTCTGTATTTCAACGCATTAAATTCGGTACATCTGTTATATTAACATTGGCAACTGTTGCCGGAACAGCAGCGCCGATGTTGGCTCCCGCCCCTGCTTTTGCTCAAACAGCTTTTTCGGATGTTAATAATAACTATTGGGCAAAAGATTTCATCCAAGATTTGTCGGAAAGAGGAATTATTAAAGGATTTCCCGATCGCACTTTCCGCCCAGATGCACCCGTCACGCGGGCAGAATTCGCAGCCATGATCCGTTCTGTGAAAAAGGCAAAAACCCGCGCTGTTGTAGGTTTTGTCGATGTTCAGTCTAATTTTTGGGCGCGGGGGGCGATCGCCGAGGCTTACGAAATGGGATGGATGTCTGGCTATCCCGGCAATGTTTTTCGGCCCTCACAGCAGATTCCTCGGGTTCAAGTTGTAGTCGCTTTAAATAACGGGCTGGGTTATGAGCCTGCTTGCAATTTTCAAGATGTTCTCAGCTACTATAATGATGCGGGTGAGATTCAAAGTTATGCTGTCAAAAGTGTGGCTGCTGCTACTGAAAAACAGTTGGTTGTCAGCTATCCCAATCCTAAATCCCTGAAGCCAAACCAGTCAGCCACCCGCGCTGAAGTAGCTGCTTTTATCTATCAAGCATTAGTCAGTACCAATCAAGCAAAAGCTATTAATTCTCCTTACATTGCCAAGATTGATATTGGCCAAAGTGTTGCTGTGAAAATTCCTACCGGGGTGACTATTCCCATCGAGTACGCTAAAGGCAAAATTTTGCTCGCGCCCAATGACAAGTCTCCGATTACGCTGACTGTGGCTGCGGATATCGCAGGGAGTAATGGCAAAGTTATGATACCCGAAGGCTCGAAAATTAGCGGCGAATTGCGATCGACTGCTGAGGGCGTTCAGTTTGTGGCGCAAGAATTGAGTATCATCAACGGTAGCAGAGTTCCTCTGAATGCTACTTCGCAGGTGATTACTCGCAAAGAAACTGTGACTAAGGGCGTGAATGTTGGTAATCTGATTAAGAACACGGCTTTGGGTGCAGCAGCGGCGGCGGCGATTGCGGGAGTTACGGGCGATCGGGCGATCGCCACTGAAGAGGTGCTCGGCGGCGCGGGAGTCGGGACTTTGATCGGAGTGTTTTTGGGTCGAGATAAAGTCGATTTGTATGCTGTTAATCCTGACACCGATTTAGATTTGTTGTTGAATTCTGACTTGGTATTGGGTACTGCAAATACAGGCATTTGTAGCGCTAGATAGAAGGAAGTTCGGCAGCGGATGCAAGTAACGGATGTAACGGATGTAACGGATGTTCGGCAGC
>NZ_JAUBOJ010000136.1:0-11253 GCF_036700185.1 Microcoleus sp. BM001215392
CCTAACCCCCCTTAACAAGGGGGGGACAAGAGTATTCTCAAAGTCCCCCTTCTTAAGGGGGATTTAGGGGGAAGAAGCCTCGGAGCAAAGCGAGATTTATCAAGGGTTATAGACTTAAGTTGACACGAATGGCGGTTAACAAATCCTAACTCAATCCACTAACCGGACAAACTTATTTTTGCCCACTTGCAAAACCTTACCGCATAAATCAGCAGGCGATGCAAAAGTAAGATTAACATCAGAAACTTTCTCGCCCTCCAATTTCACTCCGCCGCCCTGCATCAACTTCCGCGCGTCGCCGCTGCTTTTACAAAGCCCGCTAGCACTCAGAATATAAAACAACTTGGCCGGAAATTCCACGCTTGCTAAAGAAAACTCCGCTACAGCATCAGCTTGTCCCGCAGCCCCTTTAATTAGCGCGATCGCATCTTGTTGTGCGCGATCCGCCGCTTCGGAACCCCAATACTGACTTACCACATCCACAGCCAAAAGTTTCTGTTTTTCTCGGGGATTTTCGGGCAATTCATCAAGCGGCAAATCTGTCAATAGCTCAAAATACTGGGCGATCGAGCGATCGGCAATTTTCTCCAACTTAGAATACATCGTCAGCGGATCTTCCGACAAACCGACATAATTATGCAAAGACTTCGACATCTTCTGCACGCCGTCAGTCCCGATCAAAATCGGCATTAGCAAACCAAACTGCGGTTTCATCCCGAAATGCCTCTGCAAATCTCTCCCCACCGCAATATTAAACTTTTGGTCGGTTCCGCCCAACTCCACATCCGCTTCCAAGACTACTGAATCGTAACCCTGCATTACTGGATACAGAAACTCGTGCAGGAAAATCGCATTTTCCTGCTGCATCCTGTTATCAAATCCCTCTTTAGCGAGCATCTGCTGCACCGTCATTGTGCCTAGCAGTTCCAAAACCTTCGCCATGTCCAATTTGGACAACCACTCGGAGTTGTAGCGAATTTCCAAACGTCCGGGCGTGTCAAAATCTAGAATCGGACGCACTTGGTCTAAATAAGTTTTGGCATTTTCTGCCACTTGTTCGGCTGTCAATTGGCTGCGCGTCTCAGATTTCCCTGTCGGATCGCCAATTCTTGCGGTAAAATCTCCGATGACCAGTACCGCCGTGTGGCCTGCATCCTGAAAAGCTCGCAGCTTGCGGAAGCAAATGCTGTGTCCGAGGTGAATGTCAGTCCCTGTGGCGTCAATTCCCAGTTTGACTCGCAGAGGTCGATCGACTTTTGCCAGCAGTTGGGCCAGATTTTCGTCAGGGTTGCTAGAATCAGGTCGATCGGGAAAAATCTCGCTGATGCCGCGGTAAATCGCTGAAAGGTTAGCAGTAATCATAGGGGAGCGATCGTCCATCATTATATTTTGCCAAAGTGCAGCAGAATTAGTTAAACTCACTGATTGACACATAAACACACAACTATCAAGCTACTATAATCCCAAACCTGACCGACTTTCATTAGCAAACCCATCCAGAAACTGATACGACCAACCGATTTAAGTCGCAGAGAGAGCAAAATTTTAGCTTTTTGTTCCAGCTCTTAGATTCAAAGCTGCGAGTAAATCTAAAATCTAAAATCTAAAATCTAAAATCGACTGACAGCCTCCAGGGTTGCCATCTAAAATTAAAAGTCTTAAACCCCAAATCGAGTGAGGAAGTGAAATCCACGTGTCAACCAACGCAGTCCGCAAAAATACGGAAAACCCAGCCCCTGTATTCGAGTTTGTTCAGTCAGTCAGCAAAGTGACCGCCGGAACCATACTCAGCATGACAATGCTTGCCAGTTCCGTAGTCGCTGGCGGACTGGTTGGTCTAGCGATCAGCTTCCGCAATTTGCCAGATGTTCGCATCTTGCAAACCTACTCTCCCACGGAAACCACCCACATTTACGACATCAACGGCAAGCCCCTAGCCAGTATCCACGATGAAGCAAACCGCGATGTCGTACCCCTTGACAAAATATCCCCGAACCTGAAACGGGCCGTAATGGCGATCGAAGATAGCAACTTCTTCACCCACAAAGGCATCAACCCCGGCGGCATCGCCCGAGCCCTCATAGCCAACATACAGAAAGGTAGAACTGTTGAAGGCGGCTCGACGATGACTATGCAGTTAGTCAAAAACTTGTTTCTATCTCCCCAGTCAAAATTTAGCCGCAAGGTAGCGGAAGCGGTAATGTCTATCCGCTTGGAGCAAATTCTCAACAAAGACCAAATTCTGCAACTGTACCTGAATCAAATCTATTTAGGTCACAACTTGTACGGTGTAGAGACAGCTTCGAGAAGCTATTTCAACAAGTCAGCAGAAAATTTGAGCCTTGCAGAAGGAGCAATGCTCGCAGGCATAATTTCCGCCCCCGAAGAATACAGTCCTTTCGTCAATTACAAATTGGCAAAAGAGCGGCAGGAAATTGTTTTAACCCGCATGAAGGACCTCAAATGGATTACGCCAGCAGAAGCAGATACCGCCCGATCGCAAAAAATTAAGCTCGGCAAAATTACTTCTTTTGGCGGCTCTCAAGTTCCTTACGTCACACAAGCCGTAGTCCAAGAACTGACAAGGCGTTTCGGACGAGATGCGGTACTCAAGGGCGGAATGCGCGTTCAAACCACGATCGACCTCAAAATGCAGCGCATAGCCGAAGAAACAGTCAAAGCGTGGCACGATCGACTTTACTACCAAGGACTTTTTTACGATCGCGAACAAGGTCAAATAGCCCTAGCAGCCGTCGATCCCCGCACCCACTTCGTCAAAGCAATGGTTGGGGGCGTCGATTACCAAAAGAGTGAGTTCAACCGTGCGATTCAAGCACGCCGCCAGCCCGGATCTTCTTTTAAGCCTTTCATCTACTACGCTGCCTTTGCTAGCGGCAAATACGGCCCCGATTCAGTTGTCTACGACTCTCCTGTCGGCTACCGCGACGGCGACGGCTACTACTACCCTCAAAACTACGGCGGCGGCTTCTCCGGTGCCGTCAGCATCCGCAGAGCTTTGGAAGTATCACTGAACATTCCCGCTGTCAAGCTCGGCCAAGAAGTCGGATTGAATAAAGTGATTGAGATTTGCCGGGTGCTCGGCATCAGAAGTCCCATGGAACCCGTAGTTTCTTTACCCTTGGGTGCAGTTGACCTCACTCCTTTAGAAATGGCCGGAGCTTTTGCTACCTTCGCCAACAACGGCTGGCATTCTGACACCACGTTTATCGTGCAAGTCACCGACAGCAGCGGCAACGTCTTGCTAGACAATACCCCCAAACCCAAATTAGTTCTCAACGCCTGGGCTGCGGCATCTGTCAACAGCGCCCTGCAAGGAGTAATTTACAACGGTACTGCCAAGGCTGCCCAAATTGGGAGGCCGGCTGCTGGGAAAACTGGCACAACTTCCTCAGAACGGGATATCTGGTTTGTGGGTTACGTGCCACAGTTGTCGGTGGCTGTTTGGATAGGCAACGACGATTACACGCCGATGAGCTACGGTGCTACTGGCGGTACTATTGTGGCCCCTGTTTGGCGCGATTTTATGAGCCAAGCTTTGCAGGGCGTTCCTGAAGAAGATTTCAAACCTGCTTCATCTTTTGAACGACCTTAATTATCAGTTGACAGTTGACAGTTGACAGTTGACAGTTGTAGGGGCAGTGCCCCCCTGAGAACCCTCTTAGTTGACAGTTGACATTTGACTGTTGAGCGAAGGAATAGTTAACAGTTGACTGTTGATTATTGAGCGAAGGAATAAGGATGAATTAACAGTTAATAATTAACAGTTAAAAGTTGAGTGAAGGAATAAGCAAGGAGGAAAGAAGTAATGGTAATTACCAACTGTCAACTGTCAACTGTCAACTGTCAACTTATGGTTGTTTTTCCAGTTCAGATTTCATCCGCTCCAGCGTTGAGTTCATTTGCTCAAACATCTGCTGGGGCGTAATCCCAAATTGATTTAGCTGTGTTTTTAACTGCTCTACAGTCATCTGAGCCATGAAGTCTTCAGACAGCTCGAAGCGCTTCATAAAAATACGGTAGCGCTCCATCATAGACTCCATCTGAGCGATGAACATCTTCTTGCCTTCGCGATCGAATTTGCCGTAATTCCCGCCTAGTGCGACGAGAGATTGATAGTCTTCAAACAACAGTTTGGCTTCTTGCTGAACAATTTCTGAATCAAAAAATCCCATAGCTTTCCTAATTTTTAATATTGAAGTGATTTTCCTCTATGCGAGAAATCCCGCTGCTTTTGGTACTATTTTATCAGTTGCCCGAAGAACTCTCTACCGCTCAAGGCGCAAAAATTAGTAGCAATTTCCGTACAGGAGACGGGAAGATGGGGATATGGGAGAGGGAGCATCTCATTTTTGCAAACAGCATTTTTTTGTTTGACAGTGCGAGCTTAGTATCGCTTGCGAGCGATACTAAGCTCGCGAGCGGAGATAGCACTACAAATGCTTGTGCACATATCCACCCCTGGGACACTAGAGGAGAATTGCCGAATTCCCAATTTCCAATTCCCTGAAAATTTATCCGTTAAATCCCGTAGCTTGTTTGTTGGCCGAGCTTTCATCTTCCATTTTCCATCTTCCTCCTAACTGCTGACTTCTGACTCCTGACTTCAAAGTTCCCCGATGCGTTCTAACGGCCAAAACCTGACTACAGCGCGGCCGATGATATTTTTCTTAGGTAAAAATCCCCACCTGCTGGAGTCGTTGCTGTTATTGCGGTTGTCTCCCATCACGAAGTATTGATTTTCCGGGACGACATATGGCCCCCACTGGTATTTAGGAGGTTCGGCAATATATTTTTCGACCAGGGGTTTGTCGTTGAGATAAACTAAACCTTTTTTAACGGTCACTGTTTGACCCGGTAAGCCAATCACCCGTTTGATAAATGCTTGGTCTTCAGTAAATCCCTGTTCTTGCAACTGTTCCGGCGGCGCAAATACTACTATGTCACCAGTTTTTGGAGGTTCCAGGTAGTAGGAGATTTTTTCTACTACGACGCGATCGCCCACCCGCAAAGTTGGTACCATAGAATCTGAGGGTATGAAACGCGGTTCTGCCACGAACCCTCGAATCATTATTGCTAAACCCAAAGCAATAATCACTATCTGAAGATTTTCAAAGCTAGACTTCCAGGCTTTCTGCCACCATGTTTCAGGCTGCATTTCTGCTACTTCTGTACCTGAATTATTTTCTTCAGATGTCATTGAGTCCTCTCTATAATAATTGCCACAAATAATCTAATAAGCTGTTCTGACATTCAACTTGTCTGTCAAAAAACAATCAAACCATACATAAGTTGTGAGATTGTGAGCATCACCCCGAATATTCAATTTAAATGCTGTACAGCTTACCTGTGAAATATATCGCTGTTAATTATTAGACTTGAATTGCATTCATTTGCAAACAATCTTACAATCATCTGCGTTTATTTGCATTGAGCTGCGGTTTACCTATTAATCAAAGATTGATTTAATAAGTGTCCTCTTGATATTAACTCATAAAAAAGGCAGAGAATTAAGATTCTCTACCTTTTTTATGTAAGGATTTTGAGTTGTTTGCGATCGCCTGATTGGTTATTTCACAACTTAATTTGCGATCGCGCGCCACTCAACCCACTTACTCAGCGCCTTGGGGTAGCAATTCCCGTTTTTGACCTTGCAGTACCTTGACAACTCCGGCTTCATCCACATCCACAACAGCGGTGTCGCCATCTTTGATGCGGCCAGAAAGAATTTCCTCAGCCAAACTGTCTTCCAACAACCGCATAATGGCGCGGCGCAGGGGCCTGGCTCCGTAGCTGGGGTTATAGCCTTCTTCTACCAGCCGTTCTTTGAATTTCTCGGTCACTTCCATCGTGATTCCCTGTTCTGTCAAGCGGCCGAACACTTCTTTGAGCATGATGACGGCGATTTCCTTGACTTCTTCCTTGTTCAACTGACGGAAGACGATAATTTCGTCAAGTCGGTTGAGGAATTCGGGGCGGAAGTAGTTCTTGAGTTCTTCGTTAACCAAAGAGCGAATGCGGTTGTAAGTAGCATCGGCTTGGTTGTCGCTGAACTCGAAACCGAGACCGCCGCCACCTTTTTCGATGACCTTAGAACCGATGTTAGAAGTCATAATCAGCAGCGTGTTTTTGAAGTCCACGGTGCGACCTTTGGCATCTGTTAAGCGGCCGTCTTCCAATATTTGCAAGAGCATATTGAAGACATCGGGGTGGGCTTTTTCGATTTCGTCGAACAAGACTACCGTGTAAGGACGGCGGCGGACTGCTTCTGTGAGTTGGCCGCCTTCGTTGTAGCCGACGTACCCCGGAGGAGAACCGATCAGTTTGGAGACGGTGTGACGTTCCATGTATTCGGACATATCCAACCGAATCATCGCGTCTTCGGAACCGAAGAAGTAGCCGGCTAAGGCTTTCGTCAGTTCGGTTTTACCGACGCCTGTGGGCCCGGAGAAGATGAAACTGGCGATCGGGCGATTGGGATTTTTCAACCCTACCCGAGCGCGGCGGATGGCGCGGGAAACGGCTTTCACTGCTTCTTCCTGACCGATCAAGCGCTGGTGCAAGGTATCTTCCATGTGCAGCAGTTTTTCGGACTCAGATTCAGTCAGTTTGTTAACCGGTACGCCCGTCCAGCTTGCTACGATTTGAGCGATATCTTCTTCGGTAACTACGGGCGAAGGGTCGGTTTCGCCTGTGCGGGCCGAGTCGGTTTTTTTGGCTTGAGAAATCGCGCGAATTTCGGCTTTGATCGTCATTTCGCGATCGCGCAATTCACCTGCTTTGTCAAAGTCTTGAGAACGCACCGCTTCGTCTTTATCTTTCAGGACTTGGCGGAGTTCCTTGTCAAGTTCCTTAGCTGCGGGCGGCAGTTGGGAGTTGATCAGGCGGACTCTGGAACCTGCTTCGTCTACCAAGTCAATTGCTTTGTCTGGGAGGAAGCGGTCAGAGATGTAGCGGTGAGAGAGTTTGGCGGCAGCTTCTAGGGCCGTGTCCAAGATTTTCAGCTTGTGGTGCTGTTCGTAGCGTTCCCGCAGGCCGAAGAGAATCTCGATCGTCTCATCAACGGTGGGTTCCCCAACCATCACGGGCTGAAAGCGGCGCTCTAGGGCAGCATCCCGCTCGATGTGTTTGCGGTACTCATCAAGGGTTGTAGCACCGATACACTGAAGTTCGCCTCTGGCCAAAGCCGGCTTGAGAATGTTAGCTGCATCGATCGCCCCTTCGGCCGCACCAGCACCGATCAAAGTGTGCACTTCGTCAATGACTAAAATCACGTTACCCGCCGTGCGGATTTCGTCCATGATTTTTTTGAGGCGTTCTTCAAATTCGCCCCGGTATTTGGTACCGGCGACCAGCAAGCCAATGTCGAGGGTGACGACGCGCTTGTCTTCGAGAATATCTGGGATATCGTTGTTAGCGATGCGCTGGGCCAGGCCTTCGGCGATCGCAGTTTTACCGACTCCGGGTTCGCCGATCAATACCGGGTTATTTTTGGTACGGCGACCGAGGATTTGAATTACCCGTTCGATTTCTTTTTGTCGTCCGACTACCGGGTCAAGCTTACCATCGACAGCCATTTGAGTCAGGTTTGCTCCAAATTCATCGAGGGTTGGGGTTTTAGTGCGAGCGCCGCCGCCAGTGGCTGCGACTTCTGCCGTTTCTCCCAGCATCCGAATCACTTGGGTGCGGACTTTCGACAAGTCTACTCCCAGATTTTCTAGGACTCTGGCCGCCACTCCTTCACCTTCGCGAATCAGGCCCAGCAGCAGGTGCTCAGTGCCGATGTAATTGTGTCCGAGTTGGCGAGCTTCTTCGAGGGACAGTTCTAGAACCCGCTTAGCGCGCGGGGTGAACGGAATTTCGACTGCTACGAAGCCCGAACCGCGCCCGATGATTTTTTCGACCTCAATCCGAGCATCTTTGAGATTAACTCCCATCGATCTGAGGACTTTAGCCGCAACTCCGGTTCCTTCCCCGATCAGACCCAGGAGGATCTGTTCTGTCCCTACGAAGTTGTGACCCAGGCGGCGAGCTTCTTCCTGGGCCAACATGATTACTTTTATTGCTTTTTCTGTGAAGCGTTCAAACATGATTTATTCCCATCACCTGCTGCTATTTGCCCGTTTCGAGGTCACGCTCGCACTTAAGGAGCGTTTGTGTTCGAGTGTTAACTCGTATTGCTTATTCTAGCGTGACACTCTCAACCGCTCTGCCGCACTGGAAAAGCGGTTGCAGATTCTAGGCTGCTGTTGCAGGGTGGCTTTCAACTGGGAAGACCCAAATGGTGGCTGACCTACAACCTCCCCTAGACTGCAAGAAGATTGCTCTTCTCGGTCTGTGCCCAACCTACGACTGCGTATTGATGGATTCTAGCACAATCTTTTTGGCTCTCATGCAGGTGCAAAAGTTATACTTACCGAAGTGTAGGGCTGTTTTTTAATAAAACTTATTGGTTACATGGGCGCGATCGATGTAAGAACTTAAAAAAATTAGTCCTGGAGGCAGGAGGCCTAGAAACCGGGTTTTTTAGGAAAAAACGTGTTGTAGCGCGCAGATTTGGTAAAAAACCCGGTTTCTTTAGTCGGAGTACGTGCAGGATTGAAAGTTTGTAGTGGCGCTTGGGAACCTAGCTAAAGCGTAACTACGAGCCTAAAGATCGATCGTAGTGTTGTCAAGTTGCCAAGATTCACTGCTCGCAGCTACCTCTGCAAGACCGGGGAGAAGTCAATTCTAAAATATTCTTGTAGGGAAATAAAGTAGTTGCGAAGCCCAGAGACCGTCAATCTTGGCAATCAATTCACCTCCAGACCAAAGAAAGGTTTGAGTTATCATGTTTTGCGCTTCGATATTCACGCCACCCAAAATTATGTCACTATCTGCATTAAACCTCTGAATATAGGCGTAATCATTTCCACCAGCGACTGAGTACCAATTTCTTGTATTATCACCAATATAAAATGCGTTAAGAGATTGACCGCTGTTGCCAATTAAAGTATCTACCTCAACACCAGACGCGCCGTTGCTTTCTGAACCTCTTAATGAGTTCTGACCTGAACCACCTGCGAGAGTATCGTTCCCCAAACCACCAAACAAGAGATTAATGCCGTTTCCACCAGTGAGATAATCATTGCCATCCTCACCGTAAACGTTATTCCTGCCATCTCCGCTTAAGATGTTGTCATTTCCACTCCCGCCAAAGATTGTATCATTACCAGTACCAGCCGTGATATTGTCATCGCCCTGATCGCCGCGGATGGTATTGTTCCCATTTCTAGCGGTAATGTTGTCATTGCCATTCCCGCCAAAGATGGTGTCATTACCTGCGCCAGCACTGAGAAAATCATTACCATCCTCACCAAAAATTGAATTATTCCCCTCTCCGGCATCAAGGGCATCAACTCCATTCCCGCCTGAGATGATGTCATTACCCGTGCCCGCAGAAACGATGTCGTCTCCATCCCCAAAGTAATAAGTATTGTTGCCATTGTTGTTGTAATATTTTCCAAAAATCCCAGTTCCTATTAATGTGTCATTTCTGTTAGTCCCATAGATGAAGCGATCGTTGATTTCGCCACCAGCTTTGGCAGCAACCAGAAACAAAGGATTATCTTGAGCATCAACGGGAATCACTCCTTCATGCACTTGAAGAGAGTTAAGAGAATCCCCTCTATAGAAGTTTGGTCTAAATTGATGATCGGCCTGCGTATCACTCAGACCCAGAATATTGGTGGCTAAACGAGAATTGCCGGCTGCATTAGTTGTCACCACATTTGTGTAGGCGGTCACGACACGGCTGTGTTGAGCAGCTTGGTCTATGGGATTAAGCGCATTGGTGCCGAAGTCAAACAGGAAAGATTCCCTGGCAGTTCCAGCTTGAGCTTCATTTCCTGATACACTACTGATGCCATTAAAACTTCTTCTTGAAGCCGCAGCATTAAGGTCTAAGCGTTTGATTGGGTCTGCAATTCCTCCATTTTTTACATATCCATTTGATAGGTCAGTATCGAAGCCATTAGTTGTATCGTATGGACTCAGGGGTTTTGCGGTATTTGATGCTGAGTCAAGGGCTGTAACCGAACCAACTTGACCACCTAGGGTATTGAAACTGGCGGCAATATCGCTGGCAAGGTGAGCACCAAGACTGTGACCAACAATATTAAGTGCTGCGGCTGGCATTCCCCACTCAATAAGTTTGTCTCGGACTGCGGTTGCTACTGGGGTAATCCATGAACCAGACCTGTAAAGGTCTCCTGCTGCGATCCCTAATGCTGCATTATTGGTTGGGGAGCCGCTTACTTGAGTCCAGTCCAGGACTAAAACTGTATCAGTTGGGTTAGCACCATCGATGGCTGTGGCGATAGTTGCATCAAAAGAATCGCTGGGTGCTGTGAAACCAGGAAGCAGCAGCCATACTTTTTCACCGCTCCATTGATCTGCTGAGGGAACAGAGAAAGGTGCACGGATATTTATTTGACGCTGACTTGGACTAAAAGCATTCGTAGGTGGTCTGTTAGTTTCGCCACCTGTCACCAAAAACGGAGTATTTATCGCTGTCATAGTCTATTCCTCTCAAGTTAAGTTGGTAAAGATTATTAATTGTTTTCCTTTCTCGGCTTTCTCCAGAAGTGAGCTGCACCTAAGCCCAAAAAAGCTAACAATGAGGCGAAGGGCGAGGCGTTCTCTGGTACGGGAGCAGGAGGAGATTCATTAATTTCTAAGGTCACAGTCCCCTCACCCCCAATAGTTCCATTTCGCAACACGAAAATAAATATCCCAGGATCTCCAAACAGAAATCCGTTATTGCCACCCCAAATTCCGCCATCGTTTCCAGGAGCAACTTGGAAGCCAAATTGAGTTGGAAGTCCGTTCAAGAAAAGCAAAACAGGAGCGTCTGGGAAGTTTAAATCATCACTGGCTTTATAGGTGACAGGAGTTAAGCCCTCCGCAAAGTCGAGAAATCTAAAGTTCAGAGATAGCAGTCCCGGTCGATCTCCATTTCCACCATTAATGGTCATGGATTCGGTGCCAACTTTGGTCAGATTGGTATCGTCGTAGGCAAAGTCACCCGTGTAGACACCCGCCAATTTAGGATCGAGGACGTTGACGACGTTGACTTTGATTGTGCCTGCGATTGTAGCTGCCATAGCGGTCGCTCCTCCAATTGTGGATATTAAATATGTTCCCAGGATAGCGGTCAGTCCATATTTTATGTTCATTGGATATTCCTGATTTAAA
>NZ_JAUBOJ010000136.1:11353-16226 GCF_036700185.1 Microcoleus sp. BM001215392
TTTCGTCTGTAGCAGCAATTAACGAAAACAACATCTTGAGATACAGATTAAAGCTGACTCGCGGTATTGTAAATCCGTATGTTTACAATATTTTTTCCAAAATAACTAAATAATTTAAAAGTCTAAGTAATTCTATATACGCCCACTTCAAGTTAGGTTGGTAAAGATGATTATTTGTTTGCCTTTTTAGACTTTCTCCACAACTGAACTCCACCCAAGCCCAGAAATGCCAACAATGAGGCCAATGAGGAGGAGTTCTCCGGTACAGGAGTATGTTCATTAATTTTTCATTAATTTCTAAGGTCACGCTTCCATCACCTTTAATAGTTCCATTTCGCAAGACAAAGTAAAATATCCCAGGATATCCAAACATAAATCCGTTATTTCCACCCCAAACTCCTAAATCGTTATTTCCAGTAAGAATACTATGCAAGCAAAATTGATAGATAAATGTATAATCGCCGACTTATAAAATATTAATAATTTCCTGAAATGCTATTTTTATAATCCTATAAATAAGCATTCAATACTTCTGGCTTTTGTAGTGTTGAACCAAAACCAGGGTATACTGTTTTATGTGCTGGTAGATTCTCCATTACTACTGCCGCGCCCACCCCGAGTTCTGGCACTAAAAATCTTTAAAAATCTTTGGATAAACACTTTACTAATTTTTGCTATTCATTGAGTAATTCACCGTCATTAATCCCACATAATCTTGAGACTAATAACACCGCTCCGTGTAAAATTTTACCTCAACTATCCTAAACTTACTTATTGGTCGAGCAGTATTGCCCTAAGTTACTCTTAGAATAATTCAAAATTTTTCTCTCTTATAATGCCTGCGTGCATCTTGTAAGAGTTTAATTAGTCTTTCTTTTGGTTCTTGAGACAGATAATTTATGGCTGGCATATATTTGGCGCTCCCTTGCCTGTGATATGTCGATCTTCTACAATATAGACGCGCAGCAGCTTAGAATCTGCCCAGCAGAATTTCTCTTTTTGTCCTGTTGGGCAGTAGATTGAATGTTGTGAGGCGATCGCCCAAAAATGTCCAATGGGTTCTATAAAATGAAAAGCGATCGCTACCACTGGTGAAAGATTACTCTTTAATTTCTTAGAGATGAAAGAAATAATACAAAGACTATCAGGAAAAATCCGATGCAATTACTGAATCATTTAAGTATAAAAACAAAACTCACAGTCATGTTGCTGGCAGTCAGCTTTTGTGCTATGCTCGCGAGCACCTTTATCTGCTCTAGCAGTGGGAAAGCGATTCTGACCGAAAAAGTCTTCAACCAATTAACCAGCCTTAGGGCTGTGAAAGCTTATCAAATCCAAGATTATTTTGAAAATCTTAAAAACCACACCCAAACCCTCAGCGAAGACCTGACAGTAGTCGCCGCCCTACAGGAATTTAAGACGGCTTACAGCGAACTTGAAAAAACCAAAATTCCAGCGAATTTTGACGCAAAAATTAATACCTACTACCAGAAAGAATTTTTAACCAAACTAAAGCGAACTAACGAGGGTTCGCCTGTTCTGGCAGCATACACGCCAAAAACACCCGCTGCTCGTTACCTACAGTACCACTACATCGCTGCTAATCCCAACCCTGTTGGCAAGAAGCTTCTCCTTGATACTCCAGGGGACTCCAGCGCTTACAGCCGCGTTCACGCCCGCTACCACCCTCTTTTTCGCAATATAGTTGAAAAATATGGTTACTACGATATGTTTTTGATCGATCGCGAAGGAACTGTTGTCTACACGGTTTTTAAAGAAACCGACTTTACCACAAGCTTGAGCGACGGCCCTTACAAAGAGAGTAACTTAGCAAACGCGATCGCCGCCACACGACAGGCCAAGGGAAAGGGGTATGTGAAAATAGTAGATTTTAAGCCTTACAGCCCTTCCTACGGTGCGCCTGCGGCTTTTATCGCGACCCCCATCTTTAGCGGCTCGGAATTTATTGGTATTTTGGCGTTCCAGTTTCCCGTTGACAAAATTAACAATGTGATGACTGGTAACAAAAATTGGAAACAAAGTGGTCTGGGCGATTCAGGAGAAACTTATCTGGTGGGGTCGGATTATTTAATGCGTTCTGCATCTCGTTTCCAGATTGAAGACCCCGAAGGTCATGCAAAAGTTCTCGCCTCTATCGGTACTGATGAAAAGACCATCAAGAAAATCAAAGAGTTCAATACTACAATCCTCCTACAGCAAGCGCAAACAACAGCAGTGAAGGAAGCGTTATTTGGGAAGCAGGGCACGCAGGCGATCGACGATTACCGTCGTATTCCTGTTTTGAGTTCTTATTCCCCACTAGATATTGATGGCTTGAGGTGGGTGATATTGGCGGAGATGGATGTTTCGGAAGCCTATGCGTCAATTCACTCCTTTGAAAAAACAATTGCGATTGCAGCTACTTTAATCATCGCGCTAATCACGGTTGTTGCCATGTGGCTGACTGCAATCTTTGTCAGACCCATCAAGAAGTTAATCGCTAGCGCCCGCCTGGTGGGGGATGGAGAATCTGACGCGGTGGTGAAATCTGGTTCAGAAGATGAATTTGGAGACTTAGCTAAATCATTTAACCAAACGATAGGCCGCCTTCGTGCCGAAACTCAGCTAATTCAACAGAAAAATCGCGAAAATGAAGCATTAGTCTTAAATATATTTAGTCCCGCCATAGCCAAACGCCTCAAACAGGGCGATCGATCAATTGCCGATCAGATTTCTCATGTCTCGGTTTTGTTTTCCGATCTCCATGGATTTACTAAGCTCTCTCAAACCTTGTCAGCTCCCGAAGTTATCGATCTGCTTGATGAACTGGTAACAACCTTCGATGAAATGACTGAAAAATACGGTTTGGAGAAGATTAAAACTATTGGTGATGGTTATATGGCTGTATGCGGGCTGAGTATGCCACGTTTGGATCATGACAAACGCGCGGTAGATTTTGCTTTGGAAATGCTGGCATTTGTCCACCGATTTAATTATGAAAAAGGCTTGGATCTAGACGTGGAAATCGGGATTAATTCCGGAAATGTGGTTGCAGGTGTCATTGGTAAAAATAAATTGCTCTATGACGTTTGGGGCGAGACCGTAAATATTGCCAATAGATTGAAGTCGGCTTGTCCCCCCGGCTCTATCTTTGTGTCTCAAGATATCTACGATCGCCTGCACGATCTCTACGATTTTGAGTTGGTTGGGGAAATTCAAGAACCTGACAAAGAAAAGTTAGTAGCTTGGAAAATCCCAAGTTATAAGCTTCCAGTAAATGTTCGATCGGAGGAAGTATATGAATAATTTAAGCTCTTCAAACGACTGGGAAATGTGGGCATTAATTGTCGGATTAGGGTTCCCACTCCTGGTTGTTTTACTAGGAGAGGTTATTTATCACCTACAAAGGCAGGCTCGACCGCTGGCGACTACCCTGCTGGTTGTAAAAAACCTTGTCCTGCCAATTTTAATGGTGATGATTTTAATCAGGAATGTCCTGAAGCTTGACGTTAACGGGAATTTTCCCAAGCTGGTTGCAACTCTGTTTTGGATATCTGCTATCTACGCATCTCTCTCGCTGCTTAATGTGATTTTGTTTGAAGAAGCTGAGGCGAATAGCTGGCGGGCACGGATGCCGAAATTGCTGATCGATCTTTGTAAGTTTTTTTTGGTGCTTGTGGGAACTGCGATCGTGCTGGCGGCGGTGTGGGGTGCTGATTTGGCCGGTCTTGCGACTGGATTGGGCATTAGCTCAATTGTAATCGGTTTGGCGCTTCAGGATACACTAGGCAGCGTCATGTCTGGCATGGCGCTGCTTCTGGAACGTCCCTTTAATGTTGGTGATTGGTTGCGAATTGGAGATATTGAAGGTGAGGTAGTTGATATCAATTGGCGATCGGTTCGGCTGCTCACTTCCCAGCGCCAGACGATCGTCGTTCCTCATCAGTTCATTGGAAAAGGAATCATCTATAATTACAGCCAACCAGAACGCATTTATAACCAACGCCTCAATATTGGTTTTTCCTACGATAGCCCGCCTAACCTCGTGAAGCAGGTACTAACAAGTACAGCCTTGGCTACCCAAGGAGTATTAGCCGAACCCGAACCAAAGATTAAAACCAAATCCTATGATGAGACTGCAATTGTGTATGAGGTGGATTTCTTTGTCAAAAACTTTGGGGAGGTGGACCAGATACTCGATCGATTTATGACGCGAATTTGGTACGCAGCGCAGCGAAACAACTTAACGTTATATCGTTACCGATACTCGTATGCTGTGGAAGCTGCTGATAAGGCAGATAGCGCTTCAAGTAAGTTAGCCCAAAGCCTGCACTCAATTCCCGGATTTATGCCCTATGCTCGCGAACCCAAAAATTTGGATGACTTAGCTAAGGGAACTATTTTACAGAAGTTTGGTGCGGGAGAGAAAGTCATCCGGCAAGGCGAGCCTGGTAATGCTTTGTACATTATCATTGCTGGTGAGGCTAAGGTCACTGTCAGGAACGAGTTGGGGATGGAGTTGGAGGTAATGACTGTATTGCGCGGTGAGTTTTTTGGGGAAATGGCACTATTTAGTGGGGAACCGAGTCCGGTATCAATCGCCGCCGCTGAGGATTTGCAGGTTCTTGTCATCTACTCAGATGCTGTCAATACGATGATTGAACGTCAACCAAGTTTGGGGCGCGAGATCGGTCAAATTATAGAATCGCGAAGCAAAGCCGTAAGTATGGCTCAAAAGGCAGATGTTAAGCCCAATGCTGGGGTTGATTTCCTGTGAGGATGATGCTGTTCGATCGCGATGCAGAGATTTGATTTCAGTAGACAAGAGTGCAAAAATCATAGAAGGGCGTAGCATTTGGACATAAAATCTTAG
>NZ_JAUBOJ010000137.1:0-16223 GCF_036700185.1 Microcoleus sp. BM001215392
TGTTATTTCTCAGCCATTCATTGACCAAAACTTGCACTTCAATCTTTTTATGCTCAGCAATTTTAGTCACAAACTCCTCGACATTTGGTTCGAGATAGATGGGATAATGAAACGTAGCATCAGGATGGTAAAACTTGCCTTGCTCTGAGTTAGAAAAATCATACTCGGATTTCATAATTGCCTCTTTCTGGAAATGCAGCTACTCTCGGGTCAGATCATTTTAACTAATTGTCTGCAATTATTGTAACATTTTGTAGTGAGAATGCCAGCCCTCTAAGCCGTTTAACTTTTTAGTACAAACATTCATAAAAACAATCAGATAAAAGGTAGGAAAACAACAATGTGCGAAAATCGAATACCCGCCTATTTGCAACTCATTCAAAAACTGCTCGAATGTTCCCACGGGGAAGAATCGCAAATCTTAAACGCACACTCCGATTTATTCGACCCCGGACTTTTGGGAACGATTATTGCAGTCGTTAAACAATTTCATGATAGGGGCAAGCAAAAGGGAGCTAACTATTTAATTAATGTTGCCTTGCAATTGGCAGAAAATCTCGCAAGTGACCAGCAGCCAACAGTAATCAAAGAACAGACAGCCGATATTTTATTTAGGTGGGGAAATGAGCAATTTTATATCAACCAGACTCTTGTAGCTTTCCAATGCTGGCAACAGTGCCTTACCATTTATCAAGCGATTCATGATTGTCAAGGAAAAGCCATTGCGCTGGGTAATTTAGGTAATGCTTACTTTGCTCTGGCAGAGTACGAACAAGCGATCGCCTACTGGAAACAGACCTTAGACAGTTTGCAGGAAATCAAAGACAGCCGAAGGCAAGTGACTGCATTAAGAAATTTAGGAAAAGCTTACTTCGCTCTAGCCGAGTACGAACAAGCGATCAACTTCTACGAACAGTCTTTAGGCCTTTGTCTGGAAATCAAAGACCGAGCAGAGGAAGCATCTTCGTTGCTAAGTTTAGGAATAGCTTACCAATATTTGGGAGAGTATGAACGAGCGTTGGATTGCCACGAAGAGTCTTTAGCTATTCATCGGAAAATCGAATACCGACAAGGGGAAGCAGCTTCACTGGCAAGTTTAGGTATAACTTACAAATTTATAGGAAAGTACACACAAGCGATCAAGTACAACACAGATTCTTTAGCTATTAGTCGGGAAATCCAAGACCGCCAAGGGGAAGCGACTTCTCTGGGAAATTTAGGGATTGTTTACGACTCTCTTGGAGAATACGAACAAGCGATAGACTACCACGAGCAGTCTTTAGCCATTAGTCACGAAATCAAAGACCAAAAAAACAAAGCGAGTTCTCTAATAGGTCTAGGCAACGTTTACTTATCTATGGGACAGTACGAAAAAGCAATCGACTACTACAAACAATCTTTAGACATTAAAAAGAAAATCAGAGAGCGGCCCGGGGAAGCAACTGCCCTGGGAAATTTAGGTAACGCTTACTTATGTATGGGAAAGTACGAACAAGCGATTGCTTACCACGAACAGTCTTTAGCCATTTGTCGGGCCATCGAATATCACCAAGGAAAAGCGAATTCTCTGGGAAGTTTAGGCAGCGCTTACTTCTATCTAGGACAGCATGAACTAGCGATCAGCTTCCACAAAGATTCTTTAGCTATTTGTCGGCAAATCAACGATCGGCGAGGAGAAGCGACTTGTTTCGCAAATTTAGGTAGCGTTTACTGCTCTCTGGGAAAATACGAACAAGCGATAGACTATCACGAACAGTCTTTAGCCATTTGTCGAGAACTCGAATACCGACAAGGGGAAGCAGCTTCTCTAGGAAATATAGGCAACGCTTACTTACCTCTTGGAAAGTACGAACAAGCGATTGCTTACCACGAACAGTCTTTAGCAATTTGTGGAGAAATCAAACATAGGCAAGGGGAAGCATCTGTTCTCAACAACATAGCCATTGCTTACCGTGAATTGCAGCAAACAGAGAAAGCCATTGAGAACTATCAAGACTCCCTCAAAATTGCCACCCCCGAAACTATGCCAGCCGAATGCTTCAGAACAGGTCGTAATCTAGGTGATATTGGCTTTACCCAAGGCGACTGGCATCTCGCATTAGAAGGATACGAACCCGCCATAAAAGCAGTAGAACAACTCCGCAAAGGTTCAACCACCGACGATCGCCGCCAAAAAATCATTGCAGAAGCCATCTCCGTTTACGCCAACGCCCTCCAATGCTACATCAACCTCAAACAATACGATCGAGCCGTCGAAACCGCCGATCGCTCTCGATCGCGCCACCTCGCCGACTTATTCGCCAGCAAAGACCTCTACCCCCAAGGCGAAATTCCCCCCGAAGTCGAAGCATACTATCGCCTCCAACAACAAAGCGATCGTTTGCGTTCTTCTGAAAATGACGGAATGAAACCACTCGCCGCCACTCGCCAACCAACCCCCAACGGCGACGCGATCGTCAAAAAGATTGAAGAATTAGAAAAGGAAAAAAAGAAAGTTTGGCTGAAAATTCGCAGTAAAGACAAAGTTTTGGCAGGTCAATTGCAACCAGAACTCCTCTATGTCAAGGATATGCAAGCCTTAATTCCCGATGCCGAAACCGCCATCCTCAATTTTTACACTACAGGCGAACATACCCACATTTTCATCTTGCGTCAAAATCAACCGCCCCAACTCCACACCTGCGAAGGTCAAGGACTTGAAATATTGCAAAATTGGCTATTAAATAACTGGTTGAAACCTTATGTTGAAACTCCAAACGCATGGCAAAATCAAATGGGGAAATTTCTCCTCGAACTCGCTAACCGCCTGCAAATTAATCAACTAATTTCCCAACATCTAAACGGCATCAAAGAACTGATTATTATCCCTCACCTATACCTGCATCAAATCCCCTTTGCTGCCTTACCTTTAAACGACGTTCCCATTCCCCAAAGCGATACAGCTTCCGGCCAAGCACGCATTCCAAAACGTCAAACTCCACGCAGCAAAACCGAATCGCAAACCTCACCCCAACAACAACCCGAATACCTCAGTGATAAATTCCGCCTCCGCATCGTTCCCAGTTGCCAAATACTCAACTTTTGCCACCAGCGAGGCAACCTCAAACCTGTCACAATGGGAATCGTCCAATATGACACAGGCGACCTCGTTTTCACTGGCTACGAGTGCCAAACCCTGGCAACTATGCACCAAGTCGATAAAAATTATCGCCTCCAATACAAGCAAGCAACTATCAACAATTATCACAAGTTACTTAACCAAGTGCAAGTCCTCCATTCCAGCCATCACGCCAGTGCCGATCTGAATAATTCCCTGGAATCAAAACTGCTATTATCCGACGGGGACATCAACCTCGGTCGTGTTTTCACCTGGAGATTTTCAGATTTAGCTGAAGTCTTCCTCTCCTGCTGCGAAACCAATTTAACTCTCACCCAAATTACCGACGATCCGCTCTCCATTGCTAGTGGCTTCCTCTGTGCGGGTGCGCGAAATGTGGTCAGTACCTTGTGGGCTGTGGATGATTTAGCAACGGCTTTATTTTGTATTTTATATTATGAGGAAAAGAAAGATAATAGTCGCTCTGAAGCGCTGCGAAAAGCACAATTTAAGCTACGCAATTTGACAGGCGATGAGTTCTCTGGCAAATATAAACAGGAGTTAGAGGCTTATTTAAAGCAGAAACAAACTGAGGAAAATGCCACAGAAATTATCAAACTTCAAAGGGGCTTACAATCGCTTGGTCAGAAAGAATTGCCCTTTGTCAGTCCCTATTATTGGGCGGGATTTGTATCGCAGGGTTTGGCGTAGGAGAAACAGTAGTATTTAGAAATTTTCCTTGCTAATCTATTCTTGATTCTCTCCCAGTTTTCTGATGAGAAATCTGACTTCTTCGAGCAGGATATTAAATCGCTGGTCATTTTCTATTTTGTACTGTTGAAAATCCGCATCCCGCCGCCGCGTTTCTTCATCCCGCAGCCGCATTTCTTCATCCCGTTGACTGTCTCTTGCTAAAAGAGCATTGACAGCACCTACTAGCATATCCACATTCTGGTTAGTTTGTTCAATATTCCGAGTCGTTTGCTCTACGGTGGAAGCCAAATCCTCAACAGTGGAAGCCAAATCATCCACCATTTCATCTGTCCAGCGTTCGGTTGTCATTGTTCTTCTTCCTTTACCTGTTTTCAATCAATATTTTACGACTGTTGCCCGCTATTTTTAGTCGATCGCTCTTCTTAGAAATGTTCTAGCAGAGATTTCTCTTGCGCGTAAACCTTTCGCAGCGACTCCAGGGCGATCGCACTTAACATCAATTTAATCACCCCCACCAACTCCCCCCACTCCAACAATTCAACAACAGAAACAGCTTTGTGAAATCTATCCGCATAAAAATCCACCCAAAAATTCGGCGCGTATCTCTCTTTCTGACTCGCCATCCTGCGCTTCCAATAACCAAAATCTAAACCAGAGGGCGATTCCACTCCCAAAACAGGTGGAAAGTCGGCATAACTCACAAACCGACTCATTCCTTGGGCGTGCACGTAGAGGATATGCGCCCAGCACTCGAAGCGATATATTTGTTCTACCTTGATTTTTAGCAGCCGCGCGATCGCCTCTTTTGTCACAAACCGGCTCAATCTGTGTCTGGGGGTTGATTTTGGTCGAAAGCTTGCTAACATAGTTGATACATCCCAATTGATGGGAATTTTAAATGGTTGATAGATCCCACTTGATGGGAATTTGATTTGAACAGGCGATCGTCTTTAAGTTTTGCAGACGTTGGGGCGATCGCTTTTTACGATAAAACCATCCTATGATGGTGTACCATCATTTGTCAAGTATGGGTTTAGTCAGACTAAAAGTCAGAGAATTTGCCGCTGAGAAAGGCTGGACGCTGAAAGAAGTTTCAGAGCGATCGGGAGTAATTTACAGCACCGTCAGACACTACGCCCGCTGTCCGGGAGTGTCAACTATTGACTTCATTTCCATACACAAATTAGCCCGCACCTTTGATGTAATGATTGAAGATTTGGTAGAAATTGTGCAGGAATAGGCGATCGCTGCGATCGGGGGTAGTTTACAGTACGCTCAGAACCTACGCCCGATCGCCCGGATTAGCAACAGTTGACGTGACAGCCTTGCACAAGGAAAGCGAGAACTTTTGATTTGCCGATCGAAGAGTTATATGAGATTGTGCAGGAATAGCCGATCGCTAATGAAGGCTCGCGCATCGGTTAATATAGAGAAGTAACCTTTTGAAATCAGTCTGAATGCCTACCTTACTCCGAGTCGGCCCATACCGTTTCTTCTGCTATGCGGGCGATCGGGATTAACCACCACACGTTCACGTTGAGCGCGATCGAGAAGAAGCTAAGTTTTGGCTTAGTCCAGTTCGCCTTCAAAATAATAAAGGCTTCAATCGTACAGAAATCAATAATATTCAAAAGCTTGTTGAAGAACATCAAGAGCAGTTGCTAGCAGGTTGGAATGACTTCTTTAATGGTTGAATTGTTAGAAATACCCCAAGCGCAACAGGTCTTTCTTACAGATGATGCGCTGACAGTCGATCTATCTGACGGTCGTACTATTTCTGTTCCTTTAGCTTGGTATCCCCGGCTGTTAAATGGTACGCCGATCGAGCGCAGTAATTGGCGATTTATTGGTGAGAATGAGGGAATGCACTGGCCAGAACTTGATGAAGACATCAGCGTTAAAAATATCATTTTGGGTAAACCGTCTGGAGAAAGCCAGAAGTCTTTTCAGCGGTGGTTAGAAGAACGCAAAAAATCTGCTCGAACATAAGTCTATGTTCTCTATCCATCTTCTGCAAATAAAAGTTTAACCTCTACCCTGAGAAATCAGCAAGGAGCGATCGCGATGACATTAACTACAGCAAAATGGACAATAGACCACTATCATCAGATGATAGAAGCAGGCATTTTAAACGATCGCAAAGTTGAATTACTAAATGGAGTAATAGTCGAAATCGTACCGGAAGGAACGGCGCATACTTATTTTAGCGATCGATTTGCCAACCGACTGCGAGTGGCATTATCTACGATAGCGCAAATTCGCGAAGCCAGACCGATTACTCTGCCAAATAACTCAGAACCAGAACCGGATATTGCCGTCGTTCAACCTCTCAATGATATCTACCTGGAGCATCACCCAGATCCAGAAAACATTTTTTGGCTGATTGAATATGCTGATTCCAGTTTGACTAAAGATTTAGAGGAAAAAAGCAAGATTTATGCAACCGCAGGCATTCAAGAATATTGGGTTGTTAACTTGCGCGATCGACAATTAATTGTGTTTCGCTTCCCGGAAGGCGATTTTTACCAACAGCGAAATACTTTCCGAACTGGCACCATTGAACCCCTTGCTTTTCCCGATCTTACCATCCATATTTCTCAACTAATGAACAGGTAAATTATTGCCACCATACATAACTAAAGGAATATTTTTCAACTAGCTTTCTGCTAAATTAGGGAATTTCTCAAACGGCTGAGTAGGTAAATAGCGATCGCATCTAAAACTGCATACAGAAGCGATCGCTACAACATTCCGAGAAATTTCTTATTCTGTGTGTATAAAACAGTCTCGGGTGGGGAATGTGGGATATATCAAGGTAAGTTTAGAGCGTCGATTCTTTTTTTATTTTCACTAAAAAAAAGCGCCTGAGTTCCCCCAGACGCATAGGATAAAATCAACAAATTGTCAACCCTAACTTAACCGTTTAAGGCTTCAGCACCGCCGGAAACTTCCAGAATTTCCTGGGTAATTGCCGCTTGCCGCGCCTTGTTATAAGTCAACGTCAAACTACTGATCAAATCACTAGCATTCTCACTAGCATTATTCATCGCCGTCATCCGCGCAGCCAACTCGCTAGCAGCAGATTCTTGCAAAGCCCGCAGCAATTGGTTGTTCAAATACAAAGGCAAAAGTGCCTCCAGAATTTGCGCTGGATCTTGCTCAAAAATCATGTCGCGCGGCAAACTCTTCATAGGTGTGCCAACCTTCTCCCGCGATACTTGAAACTGTCCGCCTTGCGTTGTCAAGCGGAAGATTTCATCATCGGGATTTTCCAAACCTTGGGGGTCGAGGGGTAACAAGGTTTGAATTACGGGACGCGAACTAATTAGTGACACAAACTTGGTGTAAATTAGCTCAACTCTGTCCACAGTTCCTGACAAGAACAAAGACAGCAATTCGTCAGCAATTAGCGCTGCTTCCGGTGCTGTTGGGATTTGTTCCAAGTTCATGTAAGTAGCATCAATTGGCTGTTCGCGGCGCTGGAAATACTGAGTAGCTTTCCGTCCTACCAACACGAATTTGTAGTCTAAGCCTTCAGCTTTGATTTCCTTGGCGCGATTTTCGGCGTATCTAATGATGTTACCGTTGTAGCCACCGCACAAACCCCGATCGCCCGAAACGACCAAAAGTCCCACTGTTCTGACTTCGCGTTTTTTCAGCAGCGGCAAATCCAGGTTTTCAAACTGCAAGCGTTCTGCCAAACCGTACAATACCTCGGCGAGGCGATCGGCAAAAGGCCGAGTAGCAGTCACCTGTTCTTGAGCGCGGCGCACCTTAGCAGCAGCCACCAAACGCATCGCTTCTGTAATCTTTTTAGTGTTCTTGACCGACTTAATGCGATCGCGAATAGTTTTCAGATTTGCCATAACTTCTCCTTTTTCCTTAGCTTTTATTTCTGAGTTCTTAGTTTCTAGCCATCAGTTTTTAAATTTAGCTACAGTCTTTCTCGTTTGTCTCAAAGTCTCGATCCCCCTAAATCCCCCTTAAAAAGGGGGACTTTGAGTGCTTCGAGTCTCTCCTTTCCTAAGGAGACGTTGAGTGCTTCTAGTCTGCCACTTCTTAAGCAGGACTTTGAACGCTCTTGTCTCCCGATTAAGAAGAGGGACTTTGAACACTCTTGTCCCCCCTCCCACCAGGGGGGCGCCAGGGCGATCTGCGACTTAACTAATGACTGATGACCGCAGGACTAATTACGCAGAAACCAAGAAAGTTTGCTTGTATTCTGTGATGCCTTCTTTCAGCAGCTTCTCAGCTTCATCAGTCAAAGCCTTACCGCCTTGAACGATTTCGCCGTACTTCGGCTTGCTAGTCCGCAAATAGTCGCGCAAACCCAGAGTAAACTTGGTTACTTTGTCTACATCGATGTCATCCATGTAGCCGTTAATACCGGCATAGATTACAGCCACTTGTTCGTTCATCGGCAGAGGAGAACTTTGCGCCTGTTTCAACAGTTCGCGCAAGCGTTGACCGCGGGCCAATTGATTTTGAGTAGCCTTATCCAAGTCAGAAGCAAACTGAGAAAATGCTGCCAGTTCTTCAAACTGTGCCAATTCCAATTTCACCTTACCGGCTACTTTTTTCATTGCCTTAGTTTGAGCCGCAGAACCTACCCGCGATACCGAAATACCGGGGTTTACTGCTGGACGCAAACCAGAGTTGAACAAGTCAGAAGAAAGGAAGATTTGACCGTCGGTAATCGAAATTACGTTGGTAGGAATGTAAGCAGAAACGTCGCCTGCTTGGGTTTCAATGATTGGCAAAGCTGTCATGCTGCCTTCGCCCAACTCATCGCTCAATTTAGCAGCGCGTTCTAGCAAGCGAGAGTGCAGATAGAAAACGTCTCCGGGATATGCTTCGCGACCGGGAGGACGGCGCAGCAACAAGGACATTTGGCGGTAGGCCTGTGCTTGCTTGGAAAGGTCATCATAAATGACCAAAGTGTGCTTGCCTTTGTACATGAAATACTCGGCTAAGCTGGCGCCTGTGTAAGGTGCCAAATATTGCAGGGTTGCGGGGTCGCTAGCGTTGGCTGCTACGACGATTGTGTAGGCCATCGCGCCCTTTTCTTGCAGGACGTTGACGATGTTAGCTACGGTAGAAGCTTTTTGACCGATCGCCACATACACGCAAATTACATCTTCCGATTTTTGGTTGATGATTGTGTCGATCGCGATCGCAGTTTTACCTGTTTGACGGTCTCCAATAATCAATTCCCGCTGTCCTCTTCCCACAGGAATCATCGCATCAATAGCGGTAATCCCTGTTTGCATCGGTTCGTAAACAGAACGGCGAGAAACGATACCAGGTGCCGGAGATTCAATCAAGCGAGTTTCAGTAGTTTTAATTTCGCCTTTGCCGTCAATCGGACGCGCCAAAGCATCAACTACCCGTCCCAACATTGCTTCACCAACGGGGACTTCAGCAATTCTGCCAGTAGCAGTAACTGTCGAACCTTCTTGAATGCCAAGGCCTTGACCCATCAACACTGCACCAACGTTATCTTGTTCGAGGTTCAGTGCGATGCCCACGGTGCCGTCGGCAAATTCTAGCAATTCCCCAGACATGGCTTTATCCAAGCCATAAATCCGAGCAATGCCGTCGCCTACTTGCAAAACAGTACCAACGCTAGAGACTTTTACATCTTGGTCGTACTGTTCAATTTGCTGGCGAATAATGCTGCTAATTTCGTCAGGTCTGATTGCTGCCATGTTAATTACTATGTGTCAGAACTCTTTCTTTCTTCAATCCGCGGAGGCGAATTTTGTTTGTGTAGCGCCAGAATTCATTCTGGCGAACTGGCTTATCTAAATCAGGAATTCAAGCGAATTCCCAAACGGCGCAATTGTCCCCGCAGGCTGGCATCAATTACTTGAGAGCCTACTTTGATTACCACGCCGCCGATCAAATCTGCGTCTATTTTGGTGACAATTTCTACTTCACGAGCGCTGGTCATCGCCTGCACTTTTTCGCGAACAGTTTGCTGTTGAGCGTCTGAAAGCGCGACTGCCGATGTAACTTCAGCCAATACTGTTTGGTTGAGTTCTCGAAGTTTTGCCAAGTATTGTTGACCAATTCCTTCTAAAAAAACAATTCTTCCTTTGTCTACTAAAAGCTTCAGAAAGTTGTGCATCAAGGGGTTGATTTCTTCACCCGCTATTTGCTTAATTACGGCTTTTTTAGCATCCGGTTGAATCAGCGGATTGCCTAAAAATTGACGCAAGTCTTCCGAACTTTCTAGCAGGCTCAGTAAAGAACGAATATCTTCGCCGAACTTCTCTGAAAGATTGCTGGACTCAGCCAGTGACATCAAGGCAGATGCGTAAGGCTGCAAGACTTTTGTGCTAACGATACTCACTTTTTAGCCTCCCAGTAACGCAATGCTGCGATCGATTAATTGGTGTTGAGCGCTGTCGTCCAAGCTAGCTTTTAACTGGCTTTCCACCTTTGCCATTGCCATAGATACGACGGCCGATCGCAGTTGGGCGATCGCTCTTTCCCGCTCCGCTTCCAACTCTTGACCTGCTGTTGCTTTCATGCGTTCAACGTCCTGCGCCGCTTGAGCAAGAATTGCTTCTTTTGCCTTCTTTGCGGTTTCTTCAGCAGCGGTACGAATTCGTTCCGCTTCTGCTTGGGCTTGAGTCAATTTTTGCTGTTGCTCTGCTAGAGCTGCTGCTGCATCTTTTTGGCGTTTTTCTGCTTCTTTTATCGCCTCTTCGATGCCGGAACGCCTCTCAGTCAGGATTTTACCTACAAAGCCGCGCCCGAAATAAAACAGCACCGCAATAATAATGACCAGGTTAATCAGGTTGGTTTCTAAAATATCGAAATTTAAACTGAAACCACCTTCGCCGCTAGCTTCTGTGGCTAGCAATAAAACAGTCCCCATGATACTCTTCCATAATTGCGCGTGCAGATTTGGTGAACCGACGTTAGATTTAAGATTGCATCCACAATCTCAAACTTTTCGGTCTCGCTATTTGACCAGCGATGGGCCTAATAGCTTTTCGAGAATTTGGTGGCTCAGAGCATCTACTTGTTGCTCTAACGAGCGCATAGCTTCTTGCTTTTGCTGCTCTATTTCTTGCGCTGCCTTTTCTCGCGCCACTTGAGCTTCTTGTTGAGCCTCAGCTACTTTTGCGGACCCAATTTTTTGAGCCTCAGCTTGAGCCGCAGTAATTACTGATTGAGACTGCTTGCGAGTTTCTCCCAGTTTTTGCTCGTACTGCTGCGCTAGTTGCTGAGCTTTTGCCAAGCGTTCTTGTGCAGCGATTTGGGTGTTACGAATGTAATCTGCGCGATCGTCAATTGACTTACTGAGCGGCTTGTAAAAAATTACATTCAAGACTGCGACCAGAATTAAAAACTGCACCGCCATCAGAGGCAGCGTAGCATCTAAATCAAACAGTCCGCCTTCCTTTGCCGCTTCTTCAACTGCTAGTAATACTGTCCAGTGCATCATGATTTTTTGACGGCTTCCATCTAATTCGCTTAATCGAATTTAGATTTGAGATTTTGGATTAGAATAACCCTCCAAAACCTCAAATCTAAAATTTCAATTTATTATGCGAAGGGGTTGGCAAACAATAGCACTAGGGCTACGACCAAACCATAAATTGTCAACGCTTCCATAAACGCCAAACTCAACAGCAATGTGCCGCGAATTTTGCCTTCTGCTTCAGGCTGACGAGCAATACCTTCTACAGCTTGACCTGCTGCATTTCCTTGACCAATACCAGGGCCGATTGCGGCTAAACCTACTGCCAAAGCGGCGGCGATTACTGAAGCGGCGGCAACTGTTGAATCCATGATGATTTTCCTTATCTAAAGTACAAAATTGAGAGCAGAACTTCTACAGAATTGTCCGATTTCACAGCAATAAGTTTGAGTTCAGAAATTTTATTTTCCTCCTTCATTCTGTGCCGTCTATCGGCTAGTTAATCGTGGTGTTCTTCGCCGTGACCGCCTTCTAGAGCTTCACCAATGTAGGCTGCGGCCAAGGTAGCAAAAATCAAAGCTTGAATTGCACTGGTAAATAGTCCCAGAACCATCACTGGCAGAGGAACAAATAAAGGCACTAGCAACACTAGCACTCCGACCACCAATTCGTCAGCAAGAATGTTGCCAAACAAACGGAAACTCAGAGACAGAGGCTTAGTGAAATCTTCTATGATTTTGAACGGCAGCATGAAAGGCACCGGTTCTACATAGTGGGCGAAATACCCCAAGCCGCTTTTGCTGAGACCTGCATAAAAATATGCCAAAGATGTCAGCAGTGCGAATGCTACCGTCGTGTTGATGTCAGCCGTAGGAGCTCCCAATTCACCCGATGGCAGCTTAATCAGCTTCCAAGGGATTAGAGCGCCAGACCAGTTTGACACAAAGATGAACAGAAATAATGTACCAATAAACGGTACCCAAGGGCGATATTCTTTTTCCCCAATTTGGTTTTTAGCCAAGTCCCGAATATATTCCAGCGCATACTCCATAAAATTTTGCATTCCGCTGGGAATTCGCTGGATTTTGCTAGTTCCTAAGAGAGAAACTATGACTAAAACGGCAATTACAAACCACGAGGTTAGAAAAACCTGCCCGTGCACTTTCAAATTGCCGAGTTGCCAGTACAACTGCTGGCCAACTTCCAATTTGGCGAGGGGGAAACGATTAAAGGTGTTTAGAACGTCAAGCATTGCCATTCAACGGGCTTCCCCATACAAATCTATGAGTTGAGTTTTGCTCTTCTTACCTGACCTACCTAGGATCTAATGCTAATGCACTTCGGATCGTGTAAACAATCAGCGCTGCTTTGTAAGTCAGAAATCCCAAAAATATTGGTAAAATCTGTAGCTGATTCCACTGTGTTCCTACTATCATCACCGCGAAAAACAAACCGAGCCTTGTCTTGCTGATGCGCTGATTTTGGCTGCCGATTCGTTCAACGTCTCTAGCCAACATCTTTAAGTAAACCACACCTGTGCTCGCCCCAAGCAAATAGTTCAGGGCAATGTTGAGGGAGTAAAAAATCCAGACGCAGATAAAAATAATCGCCGTAAAAGCAAGGGTGTACGCCAACAACTCTTGTTGGAGGCGATAAAAGTCTTGCATGGGATTGCTTGTCTCTGACGAGACTGTCGAGACAGTGCCAGAGGAAGGAATGTCCTCGTTGGCTGGTGTGGGTTCGGTGGGTGTGTTTTGCGTGTTCACGAAGCTCAGAAACTAATGCAGGTAGCAGGCGAGTGCTTTGCAAACTCAGAAAAATCATACCACGCTGCGGTAACAATACTTAAAATAAAATTAATGATTTTTGGGTAATTTTAGTGTCGAGGGAGTCAGAAATATTTTTTACTGGTTCCTAGGAAGAGCCTGGGAACCCATGTCCAGAGGAAGAGCCTCGCACTTTTCGGGAAAAAGCAGTCCTATAAGGACGGCTTTTTAAACCCAATTTCCTGATAACAGTTAAAAGTCCCCATTCAAGGTGGTAAAGTTGGCTGCGCTTAAAGCAGCAGGTTGGACTCCGGTAACCACCCCTAAAATTTGTCCGGTAGCAACAATCCGAATCGCTGTATTGCTACCCGAAGCATCTAAGGCAATTCCTGCAAATGCAAGTCCGTTGGTGAGGGCGATCGCATCTTGACCCGCCGTAAAATCGGCAATAACATCGGCTTCAGATATATTGGAGGCGGCTGTATTCACGCGCAGTACAAACAGATCGTTTCCAGCTTCACCCGTCAGAATATCTCTACCGAAGTCGCCTACCAATTGGTCGTTACCTTCTCCTCCAACGAGCACATCGTTGTTTTGTCCGCCACGTAGGATGTCATCGCCCGAACCGCCAAAGAGCGTATCATTTCCCAGGTTTCCAGCGATAATGTCATTGCCGGCGTTGCCATCGATGCGATCGTTATCGCGACCGCCCCAGAGCGTATCGTTGCCGTCGCCTCCTAGTATAGTATCGTTGCCGACATTGCCATTTACCCGATCGGCCGATGGCGATCCTTGGATAAAGTCGTTACCATCTAAACCTTGAACCAATAGATTGCCGACTCGAGCTGGATCGATGGTAAAGTTATCGGCATCGGTGGAGAGGTTGAAGAAAAGACCATTGGGACCGAAGGGGGAAGGAGAAATCGTTCCAGGTGTGAAACCATATTGAAGATGATCGACTTCCCAGTTATTTTTACCGGGCATGGACAATCGAATTGACGAGATCCCGTTTTGATTGACCACCCCAAAGAATCTATCTTCTGAGGTTGTACGCGAAATACTCTCATCACCCAGTGAAAAGGGGCCGATAATCCCCAGAGATTCTCCCGATGGCCCAAACCCCTCAAATAACGTGTTATTTACCAGGTCGCCAGACAGGGGTGTGCCGCCACCATTCCTGCCAATATCCGTCCAGACAATTCCAGCATGGGTTGGTAATTGACCCCCAAGTGCATTAGCAGAAAATTTGAAGGTAAAGCTGCTAGTCCTGAAATTCGAGAATAAGCTGCTGCTGTTTCCTCTAGCCTGACCATCAATAACACCATCATCGCCGTCCACCGAGTCGCTGAACGCAGTTGTAATATTTGTTGTGGCCAACTCAGAAACAGTAACGCCCGGTGTATTTAAAGCGCCGTCTTCAAAGTCTTCTAAATGAAAGTAAGTGAATCTTACTGGGCTAAATGGGCTGATGGCAGTTCCCGCCGATGGATTGTTGAAAGCTAAGTAGGGAAGTGGACCAAAAAACTGAGGATTGTTAGACATGATAATTATTCAATGAGGTGAAATTCTTGAAGGGCCGGGAGAAAGTTTTTATTCTCGTGGCTCGATCGACTCAGCTTAATCAAAGCAAACCGCTGTAGAGGCTGCAAACTCCCCCACTGAGCCAAAGAGATTGTCACGCCGAGCTCTTGTGCTTTTGCAGAAACCGAATCCGGTATAGTTGCAGCATCCATCCAGGGGGGATGTTCATCAACCGCCAAATCTGTTCCCGGTTGACCAGTCTGTTTAATTAATACTTGGTTTAGCTGTTCTCGGTAATCGCTAATTTCTGCACTTGTCAAGCAAGGTTTCTCTACAAGGATTTGACGTTCTGCTTGGTTAAAATGATTCCAATCTTGCAACTTGAGTTTAATGCCGCAAGTATCTAACTTGAGACGTACTTGCATCGGGATGCACCGCAGGGCTTCTACAAAATCGGCTTCAAATTCAAAGAACATAATAAATAGTTGACAGTTGACAGTTGACAGTTGACAGTTATTCTTTAGTCGGCCTACGCCGACTTTTTTTCTATAGAAGCGATTTCAATCGCCTCCTTCATAAAAGAGGTGACTAAGACCAAGAAACCGGGTTTTTTACCGAATCTGTGAGTTAATCTAAAAGATTAGCGCAAAAACTAGGTTTCTGACAACTCGTGCGTAAGTCCTACAATTATTGCAAAAAATTCGATCGCCATTTATAATTAAATAATATTACAAATCATTGACATGAATCCCGTAGACTACCTTCGGATTAGTTTGATAGACCGCTGCAATTTCCGCTGTCTCTACTGTATGCCGGAAGGTAGCGAGTTGGACTATGTTTTGCAGCAGCAGTTGTTAACTCACTCGGAATTGCTAACTTTGCTGCGGGAAGTTTTCATCCCTGTGGGATTTACTAAGTTTCGCTTGACTGGTGGGGAACCGCTGCTGCGCCCTGGGGTGGTTGAGTTGGTGGGGGCGATCGCCTCGATGCCCGAAACGCGAGATTTGTCAATGACAACTAACGGCTTTTTGCTCGCCCCAATGGCAGAAAATTTGTACAAGGCTGGTTTGCGCCGGATTAATATTAGTTTGGATTCGCTGGAACCTGAGACTTTCGACAAGATAATTGGTAGTCGGGGGCGATCGCGCTGGATGCAAGTTTGGCAGGGTATTCAAGCGGCTTATGAAGTTGGATTTGACCCGCTGAAATTGAATGTGGTTGTGATTCCCGGTGTGAATGACGGCGAAATATTGGAGTTGGCAGAGTTGACAATTAACCGGAATTGGCACGTGCGTTTTATTGAGTTTATGCCGATCGGCAATGGCGATTTATTTGGCGATAAAGGTTGGGTAGCCTCAGCCGAATTGCGGCAGCAAATTAACGAAAAATACGGGTTAGCTGAGTCGGGAGTGCGCGGAAACGGGCCGGCGGATGTGTTTCAAATTCCGGGGGCGAAGGGTACTTTAGGGTTTATCAGTCAAATGTCCGAATGTTTTTGCGATCGCTGCAATCGGATGCGTTTGTCTGCTGACGGGTGGCTGCGGCCTTGTCTGCTGAACGAAACGGGGCAAATTGATTTGAAAACTGCTTTGCGTGATGGGGTGTCTACGGTTGAATTGCGCGATCGAGTACGGGAAATATTAGAGATTAAACCGGAGATTAATTTCAAGCAGCGAGATTCGGGAACTAC
>NZ_JAUBOJ010000138.1:0-16184 GCF_036700185.1 Microcoleus sp. BM001215392
CATTGTGGGGAGTTGTGAATAAGACCGGATTTTATTTTATCATACTTGGGGTTGGTTTGATGGGTGGCGAGAAACCGGGTTTTTGCGAAGATATTCGATGCGAGGCGAAGATATCGGAAAAAACCCGGTTTCTGAGATGGTGGGTGGTGGCGAGAAACCGGGTTTTTGCGAAGATATTCGATGGGAGTCGAAGATATCGGAAAAAACCCGGTTTCTGAGATGGTGCAAAAGTGCGATCGACCGTTTTTTCAATTTTCCCACAAGGGCGATTGATCGTTGCTAAATCTGCAATAATTCAATGCTATTATCCGCGCCACAATTCCCGCACTCACCCACGAGTCCGCCGGGGGTTGAAAACCCCCGTCTCATAGCGTAAGTCCTCTAAAAGAGGACTGAAGCATCTATTTTTTAATCAAAATTATCATGATTTTATTCAGTCGGTTTCAACCGACTTGCGCTATGAGACGGGGATTTAAATCCCCGGCTTTAGGCATTAGCCAGCTTCTTTTGAATCATTGCCCAATATTCAGGGAAATCCTCACGGGTATATACTGTTAAAGCTGCTTCATAAAACGATCGCGCCTTTTCGAGATTTTCATCCCGCGAACCGTTGATTCTGTCATTATGGGCATTACCTAGGTTATATTGAATCATTGCCCAATCTTCAGGAAACTGTTCAGGGGTACGAACAGTTAAAGCAGCCTCAAAAAATGCGATCGCGCGATCGAGATTTTCCGCCCGCGAACCGTTGATTCTGTTAGCGTAAGCAGCAGCTAGGTTATTTTGAGCCATTGCCCAATCTTCCGGGAAAGCCTCAAGGGTGTAGACTGTTAAAGCAGCGCCATAAAGGGCGATCGCCATTTCCACATTTTCGGCCCGCGAACCCTTGATTCTGGTAATATAGGCAGCAGCTAAGTTGTTTTGAGTTTGAGCAAATTTTTCGCTTCCCGGTTGCCGATTATTTAAAACAAGTTGATAAGCGGCAATGGCAATTTCAATATTATTCGCTCTATTTCCACCGGAAAAATTACTAATATTAATGGTCAAGTCTTCAACGAGGCTGACAATTGACTCAATAGTTTGGGCATTTTCCCCACCAATTAATCTCTGCAATACTTGCTCTAAAATCTCCGAAAAACGAGCATTAAGGAGATGTTTGCGTTCGGCTAGCATCGGGTAAATTACTGCTGTATTGCTATTGCTACCATCTTCTGCTTGCAATAATTCTAGAATAAAGTTTGCATACTCTTGGGGATTTTCACCTGCGGAGTTATCGCCATCGTTGATATCGATTAATTGTGCTAACTGGCCGATCAGATTTCGCAGAAAATCAGCGCCGTTTTGTCCTCCTTGCTGTGCCATTTTTTCGGCTACCAACTCGCAGGTTTCCAGAAATTCGACATCCAACAATTCTGAGTTATCTTGTAATATCTGCGGTTCGTCTCCGTTGGGACAATTCAGCAGGGTCTGAATTAGTTCTAGGTAGGCTTGAGCGCGGCTTTCTTCCATTGTTGGGGAGTTGTGAATAATGTCGAGTTTATTTTATCATGGTTGGGGGTTTTGGGGCGAGAAAGGTTTCTTGAATTGTCGGTGGGTGGCCAGAAACCGGGTTTTTGCGAGGATATTTGATCTTAGGCGAAGATATCGGTAAAAACCCGGTTTCTTAGATTGTCGGTGGGTGGCCAGAAACCGGGTTTTTGTGACAATTTTTGGTGATAGGCGAAGATATAGGAAAAAACCCGGTTTCTTAGATTGTGCGTGCAGACAAACCGCCCAGTTTTCTAATTCCTGCACAATGCTACCTTGGGCATTAATCTATCTAAGATTTGTGCGATCGCAATTACCGTCCAATCAATATCAGCTTCCGTCGTTTCGCGTCCGAGTGTCAAGCGAATTCCACCAACCGCGCCGATGGAGTCATATCCCATTGCCAATAATATCGGACTGGGTGTTAGTTTACCACTGCTACAAGCCGCACCGGAACTAATGCCAATTCCGGCTAAATTTAGCTGTCTCACCAGAGTTTTACCTGTGATTCTCTCTGTGTTTCTGTTTTGGTAAGGGCGACAGGATGGGGAGACAATGCAAAAACTGGTGTGGTGCGGCAGTCGGTAATATCGATCGCCCGTTGGGACTAAACTGGGTATGTCAGCTAATTTGTCAAAAAGTCGATCGCGCAATCCAATCAATCTCGGCGTTTCCACATCCATTTCCTGCACAGCCAACTCCGCCGCCACTCCAAAGCCGACGATAGCGGGCAGTGCTTGCGTCCCTGAACGCAGTTTCAACTCTTGTCCGCCCCCACCGAACATTGGCACCAATTCTAGTCCTGGACGCACGTACAGCGCCCCTGCACCTTGTGGCCCGTAAAGTTTGTGACTGGAAAGCGAAAGCAAGTCTACGGGCAGTTTTTGCACGTCAATCGGCAATTTACCGGCAACTTGAACTGCATCGGTGTGAAACAGGATATTGCGATCGCGCGCAATTTGCGATAATGCTTCTATGGGTTGCAGTGTACCAACTTCGCTTTGTCCGTAGATGATGGAAATTAGCACTGTGTGCGATCGCAGCGATTCTTGCAAATCCAAAGGATGAATTCGACCATATTTATCTACTGGTAATCGCGTTACTTCCCATCCCAATTCTTCGAGTTGTCGCACCGGTTCTGATACTGCGGAATGCTCAACACTGGAAATAATGATATGCTGCGGCTTTGTATAAAGACGCGCAACTCCCATAATTGCTAAATTATCCGCTTCTGTGCCGCCCGAAGTAAAAATCATCGATTCCGGTAGCGCATTAATCAGCCCAGCAACTTGCATTCTGGCTAATTCTAAAGCAGTCGCCGCCCTTTGTCCCCATTCGTGCAAACTAGAAGGATTTCCCCACTGTAGAGTCAGAGCTTTTTGCATAGCATCAATTGCTTCTGGGCGTGTCGGCGTTGTAGCGCTGTAGTCGAGATAAATTTGCATGGTTTTAATTAAATAACGAACTAATAATGAATGATTGACTACCTAATGAATAAAGCACTTATCCTAAAGGCATAAATGATTATTGACTCATGACTCATGATTCTTAAATTATGACTGATAACAACTGCCAACTGTCAACTCACAACTGCCAACTGCCAACTGTCAACTGTCAACTGCCAACTGTCAACTGACTAATGACTTCCTGGTTTGCAGACATTGTAGTCTTCGTGGGACAAGACTTTTTGAGGAATTAAGAAAGTGCCGCAATCTTCACAAAGCATTCTGTAGTTGCGGGTTACAGGAATACTCACAATCCAGCGGTTGTGACGGAGGCGTTTGCCGCCAAAATCTCTGTAATTCTTATTTTCGCCCAAAGCTGCTATAATAGCGCGAGCTTTAGTAACTACATGGTCGGGTAGACCCCTGAGATCGATCGCATCTCTAGCATATGATGCTTCCCTCTCTTGTTTTTGGGTCTGTTTTTCGGCCAGCAGTTCAACTGATTGCTGTTGCGCTATTAACTCTTGCGTGCATCGATGGCACGCTTTACCATATCCCCTGTGACCGCAATCAAAAATTGTTTTTCTTTTAGCCATAAAGCATCAGTATCGGGTTTGACCCACGCCCCTGAATGCTGCTACCCTACCAGTGATGCTTCCGGCATCGAGGCAGTTCTACAAGACGCAAAATCTAATCCCTGTCATAAATTTAATAGTTTTAACTTTCCTCGATCCAATATCTTTACACTCTGAATAGACTGATGACCTCAATAAAATTTTAAATTTTGTGAATGTACTTTATTATAATTTACCAGGTTTGTGTTGTGTTGGACTGCTGGCGATCGCCCTAGTGGCTTGCGGACAAGCAAAGCAGGACGTGCAGAATTTACCTCCCACTCTCGCTCCGCTGCCTCAAGACCCGTTGTTGCAAGTATACTTCAATCAGTCGCTCACTTCGAGTTATACAGAGCCGTACCGCGCACAAACTAGACCTGGAGACAATTTAGAAAAGTTAATCGCCGAGGCTGTAGCAAGTGCTGAATCGACGGTAGATGTAGCGGTTCAGGAGTTTCGGTTGCCCGGTATTGCGCGAAGGTTGGCCGATCGCGCGCGCACTGGAATTAAAGTCAGATTAATTGTCGAACATCTGTACAATCGCCCTTGGAGCGATTATACAGCCCAGGAGTTGGCAAAGTTACCAGAACGAGAGCGCGATCGCTACAGCGAATTTCTGCAACTCGCCGATACCAATAAAGACGGTAAATTGAGTGCCGAGGAAATCAAGCAAAACGATGCTTTGGTAATTGTCCGGGATGCGGGAATTCCTGTAATTGACGATACTGCTGACGGAAGTAAAGGCAGCGGTTTGATGCACCACAAATTTGTAGTAATTGACGGCAAAACAGTCATCGTAACTTCGGCTAACTTTACCACCAGCGATATCCACGGTGATTTCAAGACAGCAGCAAGTCGCGGGAATGCCAACAATCTGCTAAAAATTGACACCCCTCAATTAGCGCAAATCTTTACTCAAGAATTTAACATCATGTGGGGCGACGGGCCCGGTGGCAAACCGGATAGCAAGTTTGGCATCAAAAAGCCGTTTCGTCAAGTGCAAAAAGTGAGAGTTGGCAATGCAACTGTGGCGGTGCAATTTTCACCAACAAGTGCGACTTTACCTTGGGAACAAAGCGTTAACAGTTTGATAAATCGCACTTTAGCAAAGGCAAAAAAATCTGTTAATTTGGCACTGTTTGTATTTTCGGCTCAGCGGTTGTCAAATACTCTAGAACTTGAATCTAGGCGCGGTGTAGCGGTGCGAGCTTTGATTGACTCAAATTTCATCTATCGCCCTTACAGCGAAGGTTTAGACATGATGGGGGCGACTTTGATACAGGATTGTCGGTTGGAATCTGACAATCGCCCGTGGAGAAATCCGCTGACTACAGTGGGAGTGCCGCTGTTACCAACGGGCGATCGCCTGCACCACAAATTCGGCGTTATCGACGGAAATACCGTGCTTACAGGCTCTCACAACTGGAGTGAGGCTGCAAATCACGGGAATGATGAGACATTATTGGCGATCGACAGCCCGACGGTTGGGGCCCATTTTGAGCGGGAGTTCGATCGGCTTTACAAAGGTGCAATCTTGGGAATTCCCGCCCGAATCAAACAGAAAATTGACGCCCAGCAAAAAGAGTGTGAACCAGTACAAACAACATCAAAATCTAGCAATCCTCAAGCGCAAATTGTTGCGACTAAAAAGTTAATTAATTTGAATAGCGCGACTCAGGAAGAATTAGAAACTTTGCCAGGAGTTGGCCCGAAGTTAGCCGAGAAAATTATTGCAGGGCGGGAAAAGCAGCCTTTTGAGTCTTGGGAGGATGTCGAAAAATTGCCAGGAGTAGGAAACAAGACTATAGACAAGTGGCGCGATCGAGTAACATTTTAAAGTAGGGTGCGTCAGCGATGGTGATTTAATTAATCATCTAAAAACTCCGATCTGACGCACCATTGTTTAAAGTAGGGTGCGTCAGCTATGGTGATTTAATTAATCATCTAGAAACTCCGAGCTGACGCACCATAATACTGAACATCCCGTTTTTGCAAATAGACTCGTAGGGGCGAAGCATTTCGGCAGTAAATCTCTGGTTATCACTAATGAATTGTAAGCCGAAATGCTTCGCCCTTACAAAATTGAGATGCACCCCCATAAGACTTCATTCATTTGTGGACAGACTAACCAGGAAGGACTAAAGTCCTCACTACAAACCTTATTTTCTCCATCTTGACAACAGATATGCTTTTTAGTTAGAATTACCAGTTAAAAAAATGCGCTTTTTTCATATTAGAGGTATAGAGAGATGAAACGCAGCAGATATTTTACGGCCCAGCCACCAATCAAATTCCTAGCTATTTTGATTGGGGCAATTTTAGTGACACTAGCAGCTTTCACAGTCAGCGCCCAGCAGACTAGCGAAGCACAATTTCGGGTAAAAAACGAGAACAGTTTTAATATTAACATGATTCAATTCAAGCGCGTTGAATATGTAGGTCAGTGTCCCGGAAGTGGCATCTCCCCTGATTCACAAAGCGCTCGATTTGTTTCCAGCAAGACTCCCCCCGCCCCTAACAGAAGAGTGCTGATTAAAAATGTGACCGACGGTATGGAAACTGACCCCTATCCTTACACAGATAGAAGTTATGCAACAGGTGAATCTTCCGAAAGTTTTGGATTTAAGTTAGCAAACAGTCACAAAACAAGAACTTTTTCAGTTTTAGAGGGCGAAAATAAATTTGCCTATGAAATCAAAGAAAATAACCAAATTATAGAACAGGGTGCGCTTACCGCTCAAGTTTCCGTACAAAATTTAGGTACTTTTCCACGTCAGCAAGTTTGTGAGAACAAAGTCACCTCACAATGTCAGGATGATGCTGATTGTCGCGAGAGGAGGCGCAAAGGAAAAAGTTGCAGAATAGAGTGTGTTACTGTTCAAAGTTGTACCTGTCCGTACTAAATTCCTGTCTAATTTTTGTTATAGCAGCCGCCGAGGAAACAGCTAGTTAAAGTAGGGTGCGTCAGTCGCTGGTGTTTTCATTGATTGTTCAGGAACTCCGAACTGACGCACCCTACAAGTTAAAGTTAAAGTAGGGTGCGTCAGTCGCTCGTGTTTTCATTGATTGTTCAGGAACTCCGAGCTGACGCACCCTACAAGTCCTCACTACCAACCTGGTTCAAGTAATGGGATGAAAATAAAATGCTGCGGCTAACACAATATATGTTGCCAAAAGCAGCACTCCTTCCAGCCAATTCGATCGCCCGTCGAGACTAATTAGATTAGCAATTGTCACCGCGATCGCAACTGCAACCACTTCAAACGGATTAAAGTTTAAATCCATCGGCTGATGAATCACGATACCGATAATCACCAACACCGGCGCTACCAGCAAAGCAACTAGCAAACTCGAACCCATCGCCACGGAAACTGACAAATCCATATTATTTTTCATCGCCACTCCCACCGCCGTTACGTATTCCGCCGCGCCGCCCACAATCGGCAACAGAATTACACCTGTAAACAGTGGTGTTAATCCCAATCCTTTGGTAGTTTCTTCGACAACGCCCACGAAAATTTCTGATTCAAAAGCAACAGCAACTGTTGAGGCGACTAGCACTCCTACCCACAACCACAAATTCGGTTTGTGCGCAGTTGATTCATCGGTATTTTTAGCATCTTCTAACTCTAGTATGCTGACTTCGTAAAGATAGCTGTGAGTTTTTAATGAAAATAGCAGGGTTAGTGCGTAAACTGCAATGAGGACGATCGCAGTTATCAACGAAAGATTTTGAATGGCTGCGGGTTCCACTCCATTCGACGTGTAAATTACCATTGTCGGCAGCAGAATCGCAATCACTGCTAGAGTCATGGTGGAACCGTTCACCCGGGCGATAATTGGCTTAAATTCTTGTTCTTTGTAGCGGATTCCCCCTAGCAGCATCGAAAATCCCATAACTAAGAGCAAGTTGCTGATAATGGTGCCGGTGATGCTGGCTTTCACAATATCAATTAAGCCTGCTTTTAGGGCAACTATGGCAATAATTAATTCTGTAGCATTCCCGAAGACTGCATTTAATAAGCCGCCGATGGAGGGCCCTGTGACGATCGCCACTTCTTCTGTTGCTGTGCTCAACCAAATCGCCAGAGGTATAATGCCTAGGGCGGATGTGATGAAAACTATCAGGGAGCCCCAGTGCAAATACTCGGCGGCGATGGAAATCGGGATGAAAATTAACAGGGCTATGGAAAGAATCTTTTTGATTGACATAGGGACTCGGATGTGTATTGAAGGTGAGTTCGAGTTGCCAGGGCGATCGCCAAATTGATTTTATATCAATACGCGATCGGTCAGAAGACGCCCGCGGTTGAAACCAGTTGAAGACAGGGCGGTTGAAACCGCGTCTATACAAACACTCACTCAGCGACGTGGGTTGAAGAATGAGCGGTTTTTAGATCAATACGCGATCGATCAGAAGACGCCCGCGGTTGAAACCGCGTCTATACAAACAAAACCCACCTCCGTGGGTTGAAGAATGAGCGGTTTCAACCGCCGTGTTATCTGAGAAACAGTGCACCATCATTCCGAATGCTTAAGGATTTTTTATCCAAACCTAAATCATTTGTCTCGTCTAATCTTACCTCTACTGTTCCTTCGCCAACAGGTTTCAGATTCACTTTTAATAATGCGCCATCTTGTCGCCTAAATAAAACTGACGCGGGTAGTGTCAATGCTTGTAGCGCCACTGTTGAATTTTCTGCTAAAGTGCGGCGGTTGGTTTGTCCCACTACTTGATAAAATAGTCGATCGTTCGTTTTATTGGTTAATCTAACATTGGCTTTGCCGTTGACGGGAACCATCTTGCCATCGGGAACTCTTTCTGGTTCGTTTGCTTGGGCAATTTCGCCAGCCAAACTCGCATTCTGCTTGCAAAGCCAAAAACTATTGCCTGCTACGGCTAAGGTGACAGCCAGCAGGCTTGCTAGACAGGTTTTGTCGATCGCTAGTTTGGACATTGTTTTGTTGGTTCGTGTGAGATTTTACTGACTTAAAAGCACTAATTAAACACCGAAAAAAACCTAAATAATGCGAATAATCAAAAATATTGCTACATAAAAATTAGAGGATTTAATATGTATTGAAACCCCGCGGTGGGCTTTCACGCAGCAGTTATGCCAATTACAGATAATTTATATACCATTAATAATTGTAACCAGGGTTTTTTACATTAGTCTAATCATTAAGAATCAAAAAAAAGGAAGGAAGAAAGAAGGAAGAAATAAGATTTTTCTCATCTCCCTATCTCCCGATCCTCCACTTTGCCATTGTTTGGCACTGCCTTCAAGCAGCAGCTATTCAATCCAACGCACTCGCACAAAATGAGCTTCGCGTCCCCAGAAGTCGTGACTTACAGAAATATCAACAATACTCAAATTAAACGGAATAGCGGTTGTGAGGTAGCGCTGGGCCAGAGATCCCACATCGGGAGCTAACTGAGCTGCTGTCGCCGCAGCGGCACCCAAACCCAAAAGTTGCAAGATTGGCCCCTTGGGCAGAGCTAAATTGATGCCGACAGCAAGTCCAGCAGTCAACAGCATTCCCACCGACAAATTGGTGCCGCAGCGGGGATGTACGGCTAAATCCCACTCTCCGCTGGCAATCCGCTGCAAAGCCAATGGCACTGCTTGGCGCAACTGTGTAATGTTGACGCGGCCGTACACATAAAATCCTTGGTCTGTGGACATCCCGCCCAATAACTGATTATCGGCTCTTGCTGTTGGCGTACCGCCAGATTGGCTGAGTACCCAAACCGTAGCGTGTTCCAAAGCATGAACTTGGCGCAAAGTCAAGATTTCCTTCAAACCGGGAACAAAATCGAGTTGTCGCAACAATTCAGCATCTTGATTCCGCTGCGGGGCAAAGTCAAAAGGAAATTCGCTGGCGCGCCCAGAACTCGAAGCAGCATTGGTCGTCATGTCAAAACGCCTCCACTAATGTCAGATTTTAAATTTTAGAGGTGAGATTCACGGTTGAACGCGCTTGCCAGCACGAAACTCTCCAGAAAACCGTCTGCCTTTAGCATCTGTAATTATGCCTCTGCCGTGAGGCAGTCCCTTGCGCAATTCGCCTTCGTAGCGAATGCCGTTGGGGAAGCTGCAATTACCTTTGCCGTCTAGCTTTTCGTTGAAAAACTGACCGTCGCAGCGCGTCCCGTCCGATCGGGTAAACACTCCCCGACCAAAGGGGTTCCCTGCGAAAAACTGTCCGGCGTAGCGATCGCCGCTAGCAAAGATAAATTGTCCTTGACCGTGGGGCTGGCTGCTGGTAGCCCCGCCACCTACTTGTTGAACAATTTCAAATGTTCCTCTGTAGCGATCGCCGCTGGCAAAAATAGCTTCTCCCCTAACGATCAGACCGTTGCGGAACTCTCCCACCATGCGGTCATCGTTGGCGAACAGAAATGTGCCTTGACCGTTGGGCACGCCGTTGCGAAACTCTCCTTCGTAGCGATCGCCCTTGGAGTATACGTATACTCCTTGTCCCTGGGGTCGGCCGTTGACGAAATTTCCTTCATAATTGTCGCCATTTTCGTAGTTGCACTTAACTCTACCGTTGGGGGGAGAGCCTTCGCAAGCGGGAGGGCGTTTTTGTTCGGCTGCTGGGGCAGCGAATGACGACTGAGTGTTGGCTACCAGTGAGAGGTATCCTACCCCCGAACTAACCAACATCAGTATTCCAAGTTTTTGCATTGAGCGAAGCATGACGGTTCTCAATTTTCTTTCTAAGGATTGAGGTAAATTTTGCATTAATTTGGCTTCTGAGCAACTCGGGGAGATTTTTCTCCCACCATTTTGGAAACCTCTACACCGTTTTCTTCTAGAACCACAACCGGATCGGCTCCTGATTTGAAATCAACCCGTTTGATGAGCACCTGCCCGCTGGCAATCCGCTGTCCTACTTTGATATATCGACTTGTTGGCTCGTTAGGTGCTTTGACAATTACCAGTATGTCATTACCAACTCTGACTACGCCACTAACTTCAACTCCTTGAGCATTGTCTGTCGAAGGCGGAGGCGGTGGCGGTGCTGGGGGTGGTGGTGGGTTCGGATCTTGCCAGGAGGGCGGGGCCGTTAATTCTGGCAGCTTGGGCAGACCGGGCAGTTCCCGGGTCGCGATGTTGGGAATTGTGGGAGGTTTGGGGGGGCCGGCGGGGCGTACCGGTGTGGTACCTGTGGGGCGTCCTGCCGTGGTGCCTGTGGGGCGTCCCGGTGTCGCTCCTGGGCTGGCTGTGGTGCCTTTGGGGAAGCCCGGTATAGAAGGAACTCCCGGTATTGATGATGCCGGAGCCCCTGCGACATTTGGGGAGCCGGCCGGTCTGCCGGGGCGCCCTGGTCGGGCTGGTTGGCTGGCGGTGGCGCCTGTTGGGAAACCCGGTAGGGAGGGCACTCCAGGTATTGATGCGGGAGAGCCTGCGACTGTTGGGGAGCCTGCTGGTCTGGCTCCCGGGCGTCCGGGTCTGGTACCTGTGCCTCCGGTGGCGCCTGTTGGGATGCCCGGTACAGAAGGCAGTCCGGGTATTGATGCCGGAACTCCTGCGATGTCTGGGGAGCCTGCTGGTCTTGCTCCCGGGCGTGCGGGTCTTGCTCCGGGGCGTCCCGGGGCGGCCCCAGGACGCGCTGAAATTGGCGACCTCCACTGGGGGGGTATGGATGTTAAGGGCAAATTAGGCAGACTCGATACCTGCACTGGACTTTGGGGTTTGGGAAGTTCGGCGATTGTGATGCCGCCGGGCCCCCTTCTCGGTCGCGGTACTGGCGTCCACTGAGGCGGGTTTTTATCGTCCGGTAGCTTGGGCAGATTTGGTACCTGTCGGACTGGCAGGTTGGGGAGTTCGCTGCCTGCCCCGCTGCCGTCTGTTCTGAGCGGTTGAGGGGGCAGAATTGAGAATGGGTCGCTGGCTTTGGCGGGGATCGCGGTCTGTGGAATTGCCGTTGGGCCGTTTGAAGGAGATCCCGCTGATGTCTTTTTGGCCTCGATGTCTGTTTGAGCTTGTCTGGCGCGTTCGTCGGGGTTTGTCGATCGGATCAAGCCGGGAGGCTGGGCCGCTACTACTGGGGAGGGAAATGTTTGAGCTCCTGGAGTCGGACTCGCCGCGGCGACTGGGGCTCCGGGAGCCGCGGCGCCCGGTGCCCCTGATGGTGTAGCGGGACTGATACTAGGACTGGGAGTGGGGCTGGCCGTGTTGCCGCCACCGTCCCCGCCGCATCCCCCGATCGAGAAAGCCAGCATTCCTATAGTTGCAAAATATAAAAGTTTACGCATTGCCGATCTTCCCCAAACGCCTGACTTTTAAGTGATCCAAATGGCTAGCGCAGTTGCTGCCATTTGCCGCCTTAAGTTTACCTGTTGTTTGATAGTATGCGATCGCTTTTAAATTGCCAAGTTTTCCGGAGGATTTGATGTAGAAGCGGGCACTGGGTTTTCGGCAGCCGGTTAGGATATCAATGGCGGTGGTTGTTCAAAATATTGAATCAATTAGGGTATTGTTATGGTGGCAAAAGTGATTTTGAAGCGGCTTTGGCGATCGGGCATTGTTTCGCTGGCCGTTTTGACGGCAGTTGGCTCCGTGGCAGGCTCGAATCAAAATTCTGATTCGTATCAGCCGGAAACTAAAGTCATAGAATTGGTGTCCGATGTGAGTTTCCCACAGATCGATCGCCCTTTGGGCGCATCGAGAACTCCAACCCGCAACAGGTACTCTCAGTTTCGCAGGGGCCCGTCAACTCCAGGTACCCAACCGCCGGCCAATCAACCGGCAAGTGGGGGGAATCAAAAGGTATTTCAAGCTAAAATTAAGCGCCGCGCTGGCGGGACGCCAGTGATTGATGTGGTATTTAACGGCAACAAGACTTTTGAGATGATTGTCGATACCGGGGCGAGCGGCACTTTGATTACTCAGCGGATGGCTACGGCGCTGGGAGTCAGGCAAGTGGGAACCGGGAGAGCGGGGATCGCTGACGGTAGCGTTGTCGAGTTTCCCATTGGCCTGGTGCGATCGATTCGGGTTGGGGGTGCTGCGATCCAAAATGTCGAAGTGGCAATCTCGAAACAAATGGAAATTGGTCTGCTCGGTCACGATTTTTTTGGCAATTACGATGTCAAAATCAAAAAAGATGTTGTAGAGTTTTATGTCCGCTGAGAGTAAGCCGATCCTAAAACCGATGTCGGTTCGCATCCTGTAAAGCTATTGGCAGCCAAATCAAGGCTGTTCACTTTATTTCTCGATGTACTAGCAAAACTCCCCCAATTGTGGTATTGTTTTTAGTGTTTCCAGAGCAGTTGACCTTTGAACAATCCGGGAAAATCCGGGCGCAAAAGCACGATCGCTGTTGGTGAGATCCGTAACAGTCTCCGACAAAAATTTACGGTTGTTAAAGGCAAGGCAATCAATTAGAGAATTCGCCGCTCCGGTCGAAGTTAGCGCTGGAAATGCTGCGGTCGAGCAAATTTTGGTTTGCTGCGTGGGGCCGGAACGTCAAAAATCTGTAAACTGACGAGCGGGAGATGTTCTGCAAAATCGGACATGATGACGATCGAGAATTTAATTATTGTAAATAAGGTATTCGCATGGCACAAACGTCTGTATCTCCTGTAGTGCTGATTATTCTAGACGGCTGGGGTTATCGTGAAGAAAAAGACGGAAATGCGATCGCCTTGGCGAAGACGCCGGTGATGGACAGTCTCTGGGCAGCTTATCCCAGAACTCTAATTCACACATCGGGGCGGGCGGTAGGGCTTCCGGACGGGCAAATGGGCAACTCAGAGGTAGGTCACTTGAATCTGGGCGCGGGCCGGGTGGTGCCTCAAGAGTTGGTGCGAATCTCAGATGCGGTAGAAGACGGTTCTTTGCTAGAAAACCGGGCGCTGGTTCAGCTTTGCGAGCAAGTGCGCAGTCGGGGCGGCAAGCTGCACCTGACTGGTCTTTGTTCCGAGGGCGGGGTACACTCGCACCTGAGTCACATTTTGGGCTTGCTAAAGCTAGCAAAAGCACAGGGAATTTCTGAAGTTTGCATCCACGCGATTACAGACGGCCGCGATACTACTCCCAAAGAGGGTGTGGAAGCTTTGGGCAAAATTGAAAGTTATATCAAACAGGTAGGAGTCGGTCGGATTGCTACCATCAGCGGCCGCTATTACGCGATGGACAGGGACAAACGCTGGGATCGGGTACACCGCGCTTATGAGGTGATGACGACTGAGGGAGCGCCTGACGGTCGATCGGCAGTTGATGTATTGCAGGCATCCTATACTGAAGGAGTGACCGACGAGTTTGCAATTCCGACTCGCATTGCCCCAGGATCTGTGGCATCCGGGGATGGGATGATTTTCTTCAATTTTCGCCCGGACAGGGCTAGAGAGTTGACTCAGGCCTTTGTAGCGCCAGATTTTAAAGGCTTTGAACGGCCGTTAATTGAGCCGCTGACTTTTGCGAGTTTTACTCAGTACGACCCCAAACTGTCGTCGGTACTGGTGGCTTTTGAACCTCAGAATTTGAACAATATTCTGGGCGAAGTGATTTCGGCCCACGGTTTGCGGCAGTTGCGGACGGCGGAAACTGAAAAGTACGCTCACGTGACTTATTTTTTTAATGGGGGTCTGGAAGAGCCTTTTAAGGGGGAAGACCGCGAATTGGTGCAGAGTCCGATGGTGGCGACTTACGATGAGGCGCCAGAAATGTCTGCTGCTGAGGTGACGGATTTGGCGCTGGAGGCTTTGTCCAAGGGAATTTATTCGTTTGTGGTGCTTAACTACGCTAACCCGGATATGGTTGGTCATACGGGGATGCTGGATGCGACGATAATTGCCATTCAAACTGTGGATAAATGTTTGGGGCGGCTGTTGGCCGGGATTTCCAAAGCTGGGGGAACCGCAATTATTATTGCTGACCACGGAAATGCTGAGTTGATGTTCGACGAGAACGGCAATCCTTGGACGGCTCACACTACTAATCCGGTGCCGTTTATTCTGGTAGAAGGCGAAGGTCTGAAAATTCCGGGTCACGGCGCGGATGTTGCTTTGAGGGCGGACGGCTGTTTGGCTGATGTGGCGCCGACGATTTTGGAGCTGTTGAGGTTGCCTCAGCCGGCAGAGATGACAGGAAAGTCGATGATTGAACCGGCTAATTTTGAAGTTCGCGCCAATCGCACTCCGGTGCGGGTGCGGCTGTAGCAAGTCTGGCTACAGGTAGGGTTAGGCGCTGTCCCCAGAGGTGTCAGGTTAACCCGAAAGACCGCCAGGGACTTAAGTCCCTGGCTAATAGCTAAAGTCCTCGCTATGAGGACTGAAGAACTTATCTCAGTCCTATGCAAGAGGACTTTAACTATGAGGCAGGGACTTAAGTCCCTGCCGGACTGTGGGAAAGCGCGTTAAGCCGACACCTCTGGGCAGTCCCGTGTCCCTAAGCGAGGTTGTGTGCGATCGACTAAATTTGATATGATAATAAATTGCCAATTACTAATTACCAATTACCCCGAATTATGAATATTGTTTCTGTGTTACAAGTTATCTGGTCTTTGTCTGCTTTAGGACTTGTGGTTTTTGTGTTGCTGCACAGTCCTAAAGGCGATGGCATTGGAGGGATTGGCGGACAAGCTCAATTATTTACCAGCGCCAAAAGTGCGGAAACAAGTCTGAATCGAATTACTTGGGGTCTGTCTATTGTTTTTATGGGTTTGACTGTAATTTTGAGTGCTGGTTGGTTGACTCCTAAATTGTAAGATGAGGATATTTAACCGCAGATGAACGCCGACAGACGGAGATAATATGAAGTTCATCTGCGTTTATTTGCGTTCATCTGCGGTTGCAAAAATGCGGTTATGGAAATTTAAGATAAAGCCTCGATTGCTCGCAGGTTTGAGATTTGCTTTATTATGTTGTTGTAGCCTGATAATTTTGACTCAGGTTAATACTCCTGCGGCGAGTCTGGCTCCTCTCCCGAATAGTTGGCCGTCTCCACAGGTTCACCCTTTGCCGCCAACCTTGGCGAATTGGCAAGATTCAACGGATAGCGGTGATTATTTCGATCGGGTAAACCAGCCAAATGTCGGTCATTTGCTATGGTCGAAATTCCCGATTCTGGTGTATGTAGAGCGTCCGGTAGATGGGAATAAGTCTGAAGAATGGATAGCAGCGGTGTTAGGTGTTGTGCGGGAATGGGCGGTTTATTTGCCTTTGGAAGTGGTAGATAGTTCCGAGGCGGCTGATATTAGAATTTTACGTCAGGCTCCGCCTTTGCGTCAAGGGGTTTTGCGATCGCGCTCCGGGGAATCCACCTATGAGTTGTACAATCATCGGGATGGGGAGAAAACTGTTTTATCTCATCGCTTTTCGGTTTATTTGAATCCGAATCAAGTGGGTAAGTATGTTCTGGCGACGGCGCGACACGAGTTAGGGCACGCTTTGGGAATTTGGGGCCACAGTTTACTGGAAACTGATGTGCTTTATTTTTCTCAGGTGAGAAATCCTGGGCTTATTTCGGCAAGGGATGTCAATACTTTGAAGCGGGTTTACGAGCAGCCGACTCGCTTGGGGTGGGAATTATAGTAGACTTGAATTGCAAAAATCGGAAAACACCCTGAAATTATCTGCGTTTAT
>NZ_JAUBOJ010000139.1:0-16178 GCF_036700185.1 Microcoleus sp. BM001215392
TCTGACATCTGCGGTTTCTGTATCGATCGAAGACTTATGCAATTCAAGTCTATTAGTCATTAGTCATTAGTCATTAGTCATTACCGAGCCTAGGGTGCATCGCCCCAGAAAATCCCTCGCCTTCTTGCATAGCGACTTTTCGAGTAGCGACGCACCTATATGATTCGGCTTTTCAAGACAATGAATGAAGCTCTGCTTTCCTACCAAAAAAATCAGCAGAGCTTCCCGATATGCGTTACCAGGTAGCAGCCTGGTAAGGAGTGAGTAGTGAATATTTCGGTTCCTAAATTGCACTCACAAAAACAGAAGCCGCAAGCTGACTTTGATTGACACCCTGCACGATGCCTAGATAATTGCTACCAGACTTAATCGCTGTAGAAGCGACACTTGCGCCTCCATCAAACTGCAAACTCACAGCTTCAAAAGTCAAATTAGCAAATCCGATACCGTCAGTCAAACCAATCTTATCCCCAGCCACAAAATCGGTAATCACATCGGCACCAACTAAGGTAGCCGAAGCAGACAAACCTCCTCCTAGGATAAACGTATCACTTCCAGCGCCGCCGGTCAGAACGTCTTGCCCGCGATCGCCCGCCAAGACATCATCGCCGTTACCGCCAATCAAGATATCGTTTTCTTTGCCGCCGCGGAGAGTATCGTTACCGTCTCCTCCGATTAGTCGATCGTTATCATTGTTGCCGCTGATAAAATCATTACCAACACCGCCATCAATTGAATCCGAATCTTTGCCACCGGATAAAAGGTCATCGCCACCTCCGCCGTTAATTGTATCCGCGCCTTGCATTCCATTAATCGTATCGGCGCCTGCTCCTCCAGTAAGATTGTCTTTGCCAGAAAGGGCAAAAATTGGCAATCCCGCAGCACTTGCAGGTATTTGACTATCAACAGCATCTGATAGGAAATAATTGCCACCGCTGGCTGTATTTTTGGGTGCTGTCGTCGGGGTGCCGTCTCCTGTAGCATTGGGTATTGGCGAAGTAATGGAGACTAATGTGCTGGGTGTAGGGGTGGGAGTTGGAGTTGGTACGGGGGTGGGTGTGGGTGTAGGGGTGGGAGTTGGAGTTGGTACGGGGGTGGGTGTGGGTGTAGGCGTGGGAGTTGGAGTTGGTGCGGGATTGACACTACCGTCAAGGGAAGTAGCAAAAACTTGTGTCCAGTAGTGATTGTAATTGACGCTACCAGTATCGTTGGCTAAGAAATAGTAACCAATGCCAATCTCTTTGAGATTCGGGTTAAGAATGTTAGTCCGGTGCCCGGGGCTGTTCATCCACGAAGATAGAACTTGTTCGGGTGTAGAAGAACCCGCAGCGATATTTTCTGCTGCTGAGCTGTATTTATAGCCCGTTGCAGTAATCCGACTTCCCATTGACGAACCATCTTTTCCGGTATGGGAAAAGAAGTCTTGGACTGCCATATTTTGGCTCTGAGTTTGCGCGGCACTGAGTAATTGAGTATTTAAGGTTAGTGGGGGTAGACTTAATTTGCTGCGTTCTATGTTGGTGAGTTCTAAAACTTTATAAATAAAGTTTTGATTGGTTGTGGTTGGTGTAGGCTGTGAAAGTTGAGAGGCCGATCGCTCTCCTGTTAAAATATCCGCAGACTGAGAACCGGAATTTTGTTGTTCAAACATGGGGATGATAAAAATGTTTAAGACTGGGCTGAGCTGGTAGATGGCTTACCGTCTTAACGATAATTTCCCCGATCGCAGGCTGGCTGGGTACAATTCAATAATTTTGTTAATCCCTGCCGCTGTTGTATCTATTGTTATTCTCAAGGTACGGATATCAAGATCCGGACTCTTGTTTAAAAAATGCAGAGTGCGATCGCCCGCGATCCCAATATAACCTAGATTCCGCACCTGCGAGCGCCTCACAGACAATAATTACCCACAATCATGTTTTTTTAAAGTAAAAAATTATACTGGTAAATATTTTTTATCCGTCAATATACGCAAAAAAATATAATTTATAGTTTAATTGCTCGATCGAAATAAGTAAAAACCGATTGTGACAGTTGATTGTGCCGAATGTGGGATAGAGTTTGAGATGCGAAATTTTTGGTGCTGAGTAATGTTCATATTGTGCAGTTCGCGGGCTGGGGGCAGAAACCCGGTTTCTACGAGTTTTGCGTTTAGTTACGAAAAATATACGAAGAAACCGGGTTTCACTCTTGGCGCGCGATCGGGCGCCAACTAATTTTTTAGTAGAATCCTCACCAAAAATTCTCAATTAATTCAAAATTCACGACTCAAAACTTACAATTTCAAAAGATTATCTTGTCCGACTTTAGCCTCCTGAGCAACTTGCTCAACCTGATCTTTGGCGAGATTTTCCAAAGCCGCTGCTGCTTCTGCGCCTCCCAACCGCCCCAGGGCTTGAGCGACTCTATAACGAATTTGCCAATCTGCGTTATGAGCGTAGGGAAGCAGCAGTGGGAGTGCCCGTCGGTCTCCCAATTCACCTAATGCACTGATCGCAATAGTTTGGATCAATTCGTTTTGAGAACCGAGGGCATTTTCTAACATCCCAAAAGCTTTCGGATCGCCCATTTCTCCCAAAGCTGCGACGATGCTGAGTTGCACCAACCATTCAGATGTACTGCTGTAAACTTGCTGCAAATCTTCTAAAGCAGCGGTTAATTTCAAGGCGCCCAAAGCATCGGCGGCTGCTGCTTGCACGTCGGGTTCGGGGTCGTTGCGCAGGCTGTTAAGCAGTACCTCTAAAGCGTTTGGCAGATTTTCCGTGCCGAGGGTTGATATTTGACTGACTGCTGCGTACCTAACGCGGACGTTTTTGTCGGCGATCGCAATTTGAATCAAATTATAGGCGATCGCTGGTTCTAGTTGCCGCAGTTGGTTGACACCTCGCAGCCTTTCGCCAAAATCCTCGGAATTTAGCAATTGTTCGACAGACTCAGGGGTAATGCTCATGGAATTTTAAAATTGATAATTGGTAATTGGGAAGAAGGCAGTTCGGCAACGGATTATTTAACGGATGTAACGGATGTAACGGATGGAAGTCCGAAGGAAGTCGGAAGAGGGAAGAAGGAAGAATGAAGAAATATTTCTGCGCGTATTCCTGAGTTTTTTCTGGCGAATCTAGAGACTTATTGCATAAATCTTTGATTGATAGAGAAACCTGAGATAAACGCAAATAAACGCAGAGAATTTCCCAAAAGCGACCGGATCAAAGCAATTAACGTTTTAGGTAATTGGTGATTGCCAAAATTTCAAAGATTGAAGGAGCGATCGGCTCAGTGTCTGATACAATCCTTCAATTGAAACAGTTAATTAAGACTCGGCTGCCATGGCTCGGATAATATCTCCCCTAGTGAGGATGCCGATTACTTTGCCGGCACTATCAACCACCGGTAATCTGTGGATGCTGCGATCGTGCATTAGTTTGGCTGCTTCTGGGACAGATTTGTCTGGTTCGATGGTAACAGGCTCTTTACTCATCGCTTCTCCTACGGTTTGTCCTAAAGCCTTGTGGAGTTCTCGCTCGTAACGCGAGGGATTTTCTAGGTAAATCACGCTGTCGAGTACCATGATGTAGGCGGGCGGAGTGACGCCGGTTTCCCGCCACATCAAATCGGTTTCGGAGATGACTCCTACTAACAAGTCATTCTCATCTACCACGGGAAGACCGCTAATACGTCGATCGGCTAAAATTTTAATGGCTTCGTTCAAAGGCATTTCGGGACGCGCCAAAATCGGATCGCGGCTCATCAGATCGGCTACTATTTTGGGCATGATTGGCGGTTGATTGAGTTTTGCTCCACATCCGATCATATAGGGAAAGCGTGACACAGACCCTGAATTTCTGCCGTTTGTCAGTCAAGCGCGCGCGCGATCGGCCTGACAACATTGTTAAAATATGTTAAACAGCGGATATAGCAACCGCGCCCGACGATTAGGAAGTTCTTAATTGCCGAAACCCCTACCGAAGATTCCCTCTTCCCTCTTCCTTCTATCCTTTACATCGGTTACATCCGTTAAATAATCCGTTGCCGAACTTCCTTCTTCTATAAATTCTTAGCGATGCCAGAATCTCCAGCCCTACAACCAGAAACCCAACCATTCGCGCGCTGTGTATTGGTTTGCCAGTATCAATCTTGCCTGAGAAATGGTTCAGCAGAAGTCCTAGCTGCTTTTGAAGCCCAACCAGTCGCAGGGGTAAAAGTTGAAGCTTCTAGCTGTCAGGGACAGTGCAACACGGGCCCAACTGTGCGAGTTACCCCAGATGAAATCTGGTATTGTCGAGTTAAACCGAGTGATGTACCGTTGATTGTGGAACAGCACCTCAAAGGCGAAAAACCTGTAGAGGCGCTGTTCAATCCAAGAATTCATATGCGTTATTACTATTAGTTTTGACTTGATGGGATGATTTTTATCAGATATGCTGGGTGCATCTGGTTTTTGAAGAGGGCTCTCCGCATGACCGTATATAAGTTATTAGTTATAATTTTATATTCACGGAGGTCATGCCAGAGCCCCTACAAACATATTTGCCAAACTCAGATGCACCTGATATGCTTTATCTGATTTGGACGTTTTATCTAATTTTTTGATTGATGGTAAGCCGCCGATTTCAAGCAGATAGAGACAGAGACAACGCAGAGGTTTTTCAGATAAATAGGCGATTTTTACAAGAGGTATTGTGAATAGTTATGATGGAAATTCACCTTTGAAAATAAAAAGAATTGCGGTTAGTTTGTTCGTTCTATTTCTGGGGCGCACTTCGCAGGTAGCTGCTCAAATGCCTGCGGTGGCTGCGGATATTTGTCCTGGGGAGTTGGGGGCGAAGGTAGATGCGATCGCCAATCGTGCGGAATTTAGCCGATCGCGCTGGGGCATTTTGATTCAACCGCTATCATCTACGGCGACTCTCTACAGCCGCGACGCCACCAAATATTTTATTCCAGCATCCAATGTCAAGCTGCTAACCACGGCCGCTGCTTTGCAGAAACTAGGTGCGGATTTTCGGATTAAGACATCGGTTTACAGCGGCACAAATGGAAGTTTGTATGTTGCTGGTAGGGGCGATCCGAGCATTGCTGAACCTCAGTTGCAGGATTTGGCCCAGCAGTTGAAACGGCGCGGAGTCGATCGCATAAATGAGTTGATTGGCGATGACAGCTATTTTCAAGGCAGTGCAGTCAATCCGAATTGGGAATGGGAAGACGCCCAAGCTGGCTATGGCGCGCCCGTTAACAGTTTAATTTTCAATCAAAACGCGATCGAGCTTGTTTTGTCACCGCAGGATCTCGGGCAACCTCTGAAAGTAACTTTTGCCGAACCAAAGTTAGCCAATCAGTGGCAAATTCAGAATAATTCAGTCACAGTCTCTCAAAATGAATCCGAGTTTATTGAAGTTGGCCGGGAATTCGATCGCCCCGCAATTCGAGTTAGCGGACAGTTAAAAGTTGGTGCGGAATCTGAGTCAGCTTATGTCGCAGTTGTCAATCCCGCGAATAACTTTTTGCAGCATTTTCAGCAAGTTTTAGTGACTGAGGGAATTTTTGTACAACAAGCTGTAGTTGCATCTAGTTTTCGCAATTTTAATCAGGAATTAGCGTTTGTTGAATCGCCGCCGCTGGCGGAATTGGTGAAGGAAACTAATCGGGAAAGTAACAATCTTTATGCAGAAGTTTTATTGAGATTGTTGGGGAAAATTACAGGCTCCATGCCTGTGCCACAAGAAGATACAGTTGAAATGGGTTTGAAAGAGTTAAAAACAGCTTTAACTCAATTAGGTGTAAATCCAAACAGCTACATATTAGCGGACGGTTCGGGACTTTCGCGCCACAATTTAATTAGTCCAGAAGCCTTGGTGCAAACTTTGAAATTGATGGCGAATTCACCTGCTGGATCTATCTACCGCGCATCACTGCCCGTGGCTGGCGAGAGCGGTACTTTAAAAAGCCGATTTAACGGTACACCAAACCGCGTAGTTTTGCAAGCAAAAACAGGAACTTTGAGCGGAGTTTCGGCGCTGTCGGGATATATAGAAGTTCCGAATTACGAACCGCTGGTGTTTAGCATTATCGTCAATCAATCTGACTTGTCGGCTGCAAAAATGCGATCGGCAACTGACGAAATTGTGCTATTATTAAACCGCCTGCGCCGCTGTTAAAATCACAGATTTCAGGTAAAAAATTTGAGATAAGTAGTTACACCTAAAAAATCGAATACCACAAAAGTCTACAAATTTTACATTTAACTAAATTCCAGTAGCGGGGATCGAAAAGCAGTTACAATAAAAGCAGAAGAATTAAAACCATTGGGCCGTTTGGGCCTGCTACCAGTCGGCGGGTTCTGTGCTTCCCAAAAATAAGTTTAACTTTGCAACTATGAAGTCTTTAGATTCCGAACAGCAACACATCTTTGTCGAAACCAATAACATCCGCCTGCACTGCGTTTCCCAAGGAGAAGGCGAGCTCGTGATCCTTCTGCACGGGTTTCCTGAGTTTTGGTACTCTTGGCGCCATCAAATCCCTGCTTTAGCGCGCCATTTCAAGGTTGTGGTGCCGGATTTGCGGGGCTACAACGATTCGGACAAGCCGGAAAGCGGTTATGATTTGGATACGCTGAGTGCTGATATTCGCGGTTTGATCGATCGGCTGGGCTATACAAAAGCTCATATTGTCGGTCACGATTGCGGTGGTGCGATCGCCTGGAACTTAGCTCAAAAGTTCCCCGAAAAACTCAACCGCTTAGCAATTTTAAACGCTCCGCACCCGCAGCGATTCGTGCAAGAAATGGCGAGCAATTTAGACCAAATCCGCCGCAGTTGGCACATTTTGGCTTTTCAGGTTCCCGGCATCCCGGAATGGTTGATCCGGCAAAATTTGAAAAATTTTGTGCAAAATATTTTGCAGGGCCAAGCTGTTCGCAAAGGAGCTTTTAGCGCTGAGGAAACTAAGATTTATCAAACCGCTTTAGAAAAGCCGGGAGTTTTAGCCGCAGCGATGAATTATTATCAGCAAATGTTTCACCCGCAGCGCCTTTGGCATTGGGGGCAGAAGTTAGAGCCTGTGACAGTGCCTACTTTGGTGCTTTGGGGAGAAGAAGATGCGTTTTTGAGCCACACGCTTGTAGAAGGTTTGGATCGGTTAATTACCGCTCCATTTAAGTTAAAATTAATCCCTAATTGCGGTCACTGGATTCAGCAGGAAGCGCCGCAAACGGTGAATCGAGAATTACTCAAGTTTTTGAGAAATTCCTCTCCTTCTTTGGCTGTGACATAGCAGGTTTTAAACATTCCAAATAAAAACCCGGTCTCACAGGTAAACCGGGTTTTTATTTGTATTAAGTAGTTTTTTTCGGTGCTATTCGGCGCAGCGTCTGGTCTTGTAGGGTGCGCCGAATAGCACCGAAAAAGTCAATCGGTGTGGGCGCGATGGGACACGAAGTCAACGGGTGCGCAGTGCACACCCTACTTATTTATGAGTCCCAAAGCAAATTTTCTTTAATCAAAAGTGCAATCATCGCTGTTCTGGAACAAACACCGAGTTTGATAAAAATCCGCCTCACGTAAGTAGCAACCGTCCAGTGACTGATATTTAAATTTTTGGCAATACATTTGTTTGGCAGGCCTTGGGCTACTAATTGCGCGATCGCTCTTTCCCGCGGGCTCAGGCTGATTACTGGTTTGTAAATTGTGCTTTGCATAATTTTGCAGTGCAGTGACGAGTGAAATTTTTAATCAGTTAATGGTAGAATCCCCAGTTTATCTCGGACTTCAGATAAAGGAGTTTCCCAGTCAGATGCAACGTCCCAATCAATTAGCCGCTCGGCTAATTTTCCATGTTTTAAACCTTTGATAATTTGTCCGATCGCGCATTTGCCGCTTAGCAATCCAACTAATACTAAAATCGCACAGGAAGGGCGAAATACTTGAGCGCGAGTAAACGCTTGAAGTACAAATTCATCTTCTGTTGAAGGTGAAAGACCAGTCAGAACGTGCCAAACGTCGTGGTTTCGTTGAATCCAGTCTCCAGATGCGATCGGCTCAAACCCTTGTTCGTCTAGAAATCGCGCCACTGAGCACCCTAATGTTCCCGCTGGCAGTTGGCGCAATTTGTCCAAGTCTATTTCAAAATGTCGATCGCTCTCAATTTGAGGATTAATTGTTTGAGCGATCTTTAATATAACTCCTAATTGACCGTCAGCCATAATTTAGTCTCCCTCCAACAATGATTTAAGTGTTTCGCCAATCAAATTCATGTTTTCTAAGTTCATTTTTGCTATGAATCAATAGAATTGTTTTTACAGACTCAGCTTAGAAATCGTACTTTCCGTGACATTTATTCAGTTTCCGGAGCTTTTATATTTCTTTACAAAAACTCTCAGATTTAAAATCTGCCAGTTTTCAAAATCGGGTTAGTGTTTGTCTGCGCAACTTGCGTCACCGGGAAGTACCCGTATAATCCACAGTATTTAGCGGTGATTGGAACTCCTTTACTTAGGTATATAAATTTATTCTGCTGCTAACTATTGGGACTTGCAATGAGTCACAAGTTGAAGGGTGCAAACCGAGGGAAGGAGGTGCTAGCAAGTGAAGAGAGCTGAAGAGAGCTGAAGCAGGGTGAAGTAAACATTTGACAGTTAACCAGGGACAGCTTGCTCTGAGCTTCGGCTGCGCTCAGCTACCGCTCCCGTCGAATGGTTGACCTGGGATAGTTGACTTGGGACAGCTTGCACTGTAGAAAGATTATTCGTAGGGTGTGGATTCATGAAAAATTTCTGAATTAAAATCGACTTTTCGAGTAGCGACGCACCTCAATAGCTCTCGGTGAGAGAAATTTAGCCGGGCGATCGGATCGAGCTAGTATTTGAGGAGATTAAATTCTTCAATTTTGCGTTTAACCGAGAAGTATTGACCACTGCGCTGTCGCTCAAATGAGTGACACTCGCTCGAGCGACTGGTGAAGTATGGATCTTCTAGCTATAAATAAAGCATGACTTACACAGGGCTAGCGCCTCGGTTGTTTAACTAAAATACACAGGATTGAAACTGTCAATAAGATTGAGAAACCCTCCTGTTAATTTGTCGGGCAACCTGTAAGTAATATCAAGTATAAATCAATAAAAAGTATTCCATGAAACGAGTTAATCTTTGGTTGTCCGCAGGAGTTTTATCATTGATTTGGTGCAGTGCTGCTAGCGCTACCACTTATATTAATCCGAACGGCAAAACAACTTTAAGCCTGTCCGAAAAAAAGGATAATCCCAGCGGCTTTTACTTGACGAAAGTAGGCGATCGCGATTTTTTTGGCAATATTAAAATTACCCGTTCCGATGGAGGATTAGGCTCTTACCACTACAACGGAACTTTCAACGATCGCGCGATCGGTTCCGGCAGAAAAATTGTTTGTTCTGGGGATATTGCCATTGTCCGGCGTGCAATTGGAAGGAGCGACCAATTGGGAGCAGAAGTTACTTGGAAGGTGAAAGGAGGAGAAAATTGTGCTTCTGTTGGCAAGACATTTAAAGTTAATTTAGTTGAGCCTTTGCCGCGTCCTAATGGCAGTGGCAACTATACTTCTAGCAATGCTAACACTTGGTTGACTGAAACTGCTGGTTCTGTAACTTGGCCTGGTTGGCGAGTCACCTCGCGGGATGGAGAACTCAACTGCCGCCAGACGCCAAACGGAGCAATTAAACAAGTTTACCGCGCGGATCGAGATACAATTGCTGCTGAACTCAGGGGAGGAAATGCGATTTCTGTGGCGAACGGTGAACCCTGGTTGCTGACCAGACAAGGCTGTTATGTGCGGGCTAATTCTCAATATATGCAGCCTGTTTCTTTGCCTGAGTAAGTGTTAATTAGCGAGATCGTGTCCGGTCAACTATCCGCCATTAAAAATGTTTGATCGTTCGGACTTTAGTCCCGATCAAATCTGAGGATTAAAATCCGAACGATCAAACCAAAGTCAGCGGGCTTTAAGGTTTGATCGTTCGGACTTCAGTCCTTATCTAATTTGAGGATTAAAATCCGAACGATCAAACCAAAGTCAGCGGGTTTTAAGTTTTGATCGTTCGGACTTCAGTCCTTATCTAATTTGAGGACTAAAGTCCGAACGATCAAACCAAAGTCAGCGGGCTTTAAGTTTCGTTTTACAATAAATGTATTGCCATAATGATAGTTTCTAGTGACCTATTAGGATAGCTGCTTCGGCAAATTCTTTGTTTTGATAAACGTTCGGCTCCTTGAGGATAAAAATACAAAGGAAAAACACGATCGCAGCAGCAATCCCAAGTACCTCAAAAAAGAGACGGTTGCCTGCAACTGTCTGGGGTAAAAGGCTGTAAACGATGGCGTACATCGCAGAGCCTACACTGCCGTAAGCACCGATATTGCCAGCAATTTGACCTGTTACTTCCCGTTTAATTAGTGAGGCGACGCCAAATGTCGCACCTGCTGTGCCGAAGACGAAGAATGCACAGAGCATGGTCATCATAATGACCAGCGGTAACGGCTATTTGGGATTTCCGATTTGGGATTTTCGATTGACTTATGACTACCAGGGTTTGGAGTTTACCTAAAGCTGCATTCTTTGGGGTAACTGGTGTCATGTTGTTGATGTTATTATTAAACCTAAAACTTTTAGGGTATTCAGAAACTGGGTTTCTGTGCAATTTCTGCGATCGATTTCAAAAAAATAATACATACAATAGTAGGTTGGGTTTAACGTATAGAAACCCAACCTACTATTGCTAATTAGTCATGATTAATCACTAATGATATCGTGTGCGATCGATTAACCGCAATCAGATAAGTTCGTAGTGCGGAAGGGAGTCCGCAGCCTGAGAGCGGACTTCCTTCCGCACTACAAACTGTTTTTTGTGATGGTAATCTACCGGACATGATATGACCGATCGCGACAAAATTTAGATTTCTTCCATATCTCCTACATCTTGAATGTCATCATTATCATCATCATCATCATCATCATCATCATCAACCTCAACATCATCTGCATCGACATCCACAGGAGCGACAGAATTAGCAGAAACCACTGCCCCAGTATCAAGTTTTTCCCGTACTAACCGCTCGATCTCATTTTTGAAATCGATATTTTTCTCCATGTGTTGAATCACTTTGTCTCGTCCTTGAGCGATGTTCTCGCCGTTGTAACTATACCAAGAACCTTTTTTGAGAATTACTCCCATCTCGTCTGCCAAGTCAGTCAGACAGCCTAAAGTAGAAATGCCTTTGCCAAATACAATGTCAAATTCGGCAATGCGGAAAGGTGGAGCAACTTTGTTTTTAGCAACTTTAACTTTCGTGCGGTTGCCGTATTCTTCGGTACCTTTTTTCAAGCTCTGAATGCGGCGAATGTCGAGCCGCACGCTGGCGTAGAATTTGAGTGCGTTACCGCCCGTTGTTGTTTCGGGGTTGCCGTAAGTTATGCCGATTTTCTGCCGCAATTGGTTGAGGAAAATCACGGTACAGCCGGATTTGCCGATGTTGCCGGTGATTTTGCGCAGTGCTTGACTCATCAAGCGGGCTTGCAAACCCATGTGGGAGTCGCCCATGTCGCCTTCGATTTCGGCGCGGGGGACGAGGGCTGCTACGGAGTCAATGACTACGATATCGACGGCGACGGATCGCACGAGTTGATCGACGATTTCTAGGGCCATTTCGCCGGTATCCGGCTGGGAAACTAAGAGATTTTCAATATCGACGCCTAATGCTGAGGCGTAGGTGGGATCGAGGGCGTGCTCGGCATCTACGAAGGCTGCGATGCCGCCGGTTTTTTGGACTTCGGCGATCGCGTGGAGCGCTAGAGTAGTTTTACCGGAACTTTCCGGGCCGTAAATTTCAATTACTCGGCCTTTTGGCAAACCGCCGCCCAAAGCAATGTCCAGTGTCAGAGCTCCGGTGGGGATGGTTTCTACCCTCATGCGAGTGGAGTCTCCCAATCGGACGATCGCTCCTTTGCCAAAGCTGCGCTCGATTTGGGACAGTACGGAAGTTAGGGCTTTTTGCTTTTCTGTGTTTTCAGTAGTTTTTGTAGAAGCTTCTTTTTTTGCCATTTTCGGTACGCGGGTAGACCCCTTGCGGAGCTTGTTGATTAACTGTACAACACGTATGTTAGCAGTTATTTTTGGGGTCTGGAGGTTCTGGGAAGATTTGGTTGAGAATTCTTGATTTTGCCGTGGTTGGGCCCGATCGCGCCCTAACGGTGGCTCTTGTTTGGAAGGTAGAAGGCTGGCGGCAGAGGGTAGAATGATGGTCGGTTGGGATCTGTATTGTATCGATCGATCTTTAACAGGGCCCAAACGGGGGTGAATAGAAACCGGGTTTTTCCACAGCAATACACAGCTTGCAGCAGGCGAACCCGGTAAAAAACCCGGTTTCTGAGCGTAGTGGTGCGATCGTCCCCTGAGTCGATCGGTACGCCTCTAATCGCTGATTCATTGGACAAGACTGGAAAATAACTACATATTCTGCGATGCTTGAACTATGGCTAAATATGTGAAACCCAATGAAGCAGCTAACACTCTGGGAGTTGGCCTCCGAACCCTCAGACGATGGTTCGCAAGCGGAGAAATCAGTACCGTCAAAACGCCGTCAGCTCAAAGACGGTACGACATCAAAAAGTTCATCAAAAAAAAGTCAGAACCAGACGGAGGACGCGCCACTGTTGTTTATGCTCGCGTCTCTACCAGACCACTTCATGCAGACCTCTATAGACAAGTTGAACGACTATCAACGCTCTAAAGGGGCGCTGAAGTCGTTAAGGAAGTGGGAGGAGGACTCAATCTTAGGAGGAAAGGACTCATCAATCTTTTGGGACGAGTTCTGCGAGGTGATATCGCAATTATTGTGGTTGCCCACAAAGACCGACTTGCAAGATTCGGATTCGACATTATCGAATGGCTGTGCGAGCAATTTGACTGCAAAATCGTGGTTCTCAACCAAATCAGTCTTTCTCCACACGCCGAACTCGTTCAAGATATCGTCGCAATCCTCCACAGTTTTTCAAGCAGACTTTACTCCATCAGAAGGCTTGAAAACCAAATCAAGCAAGAGTTACAAGTCGAATCCGAGGCACAAGAAGGAGAAGAGGTCGCCCAACAAAACACTTAAGATTCGGGTTTATCCTGAGCTGGGACTGCACCAGAAATGGAAGATTTGGCTATCAGCATCGCGTTACTGCTATAACAAAGCTATTGCAACCTTGAAAGCAGGTGAGAAAATAACCAGTGCTTATTCTTTGAGGGACTATGTGTTAGGGCTAGACTTACCTGATTGGGTCAAGTCTGCACCATCTCACCCAAAAGAAAATGCTATTTTTGACGCTTGGGATGCCTGGAAACAAGCTCTGTCCGTAAAAGGAGAAGCAGATTTTAGGAGCTGTCGCCAACCATCGCAATCAATCAAATTCCACAAAGTTAATTTCAACGGCGAGACTTGGTTCCCATCCCTGGTTAAAGGACTTAGCTTCAGGTCTACAGAGCCAATTCAAAAGACTGAGTTTGCAACTCAACTTGTTAGAGACAAAAAGCGATGGTTCGCTTGTATCCCAGTAATAGAGGAGGCAAGGACGAAGGAACTAGACAAGGTAATTGCGCTTGACCCTGGCGTTAGAACCTTTTTAACTGGCTACGACGGTGACTCATTTCAAGAATTTGGCAAGGCAGACATTGGACGCATTCAAAGATTGTGTTCTCACCTTGACAAGCTGATGGGAGGTGCGTCAAAAGCTGATAGAAAGCAGAAACGCCGGATGTTGGAGGCAGCAAGCAAACTGAGAATCAGGATTCGCAACTTAGTTGATGAGTGCCACAAGCAGGTAGCTAATTACCTAACAAATCAATACAAAGTTATCTTGCTGCCTACATTTAAAACATCACAAATGATTGTCAAATCCCAGCGCAAGTTACGCACCAAGACGGCTAGACAGATGCTCACTTGGGGGCATTACCGTTTTGAATGCCACCTAAAGCAATCAGCTAAAAAACGGGGTGTTGTGGTTATTGATGTTAACGAATCCTACACTAGCAAAACTTGCACCAAGTGCGGATACAAGCATTCAAAACTGGGTGGTTCAAAAACATTTAAATGCCCTAACTGCGGTCACGAACATGACCGAGATTGGGGCGGCGCTCGAAACATTATGATTCGAGCTTTGAGGGACGGCTCCTTTGCTCTATCTATCAGTAGTGAGAGTATTGCTATCGCGTATGCCCTGTTTGTCTAGGGTTGTACAGCGTAACACCGTCAGCCACAATTAGGACAACAATGGCATCTACAACACATCAAGACACATCTGTTAATCCCAAAAATCCGCAAAATTCGCGGTTGCCGATCTGGTTATTGGCGATCGGCATCTTACTAGGTATCGGATTTCGGTTTTTCGAGATCGATCGCAAACTTTACTGGCACGACGAAGCATACACATCAATCCGCGCCGCTGGTTTTACCAGGCAAGAAATCGACGACGAACTATTCCAAAACAAAATATTTTCCGCACCTCAATTGCAGAAATATCAGCGAATTAAACCGGGAAGTACACCAGCAGATACAATTCATTCTTTAGCACTGGAAGATCCGCAACATCCACCTTTGTACTTTCTGATGGCTCGTTTGTGGATGCAGCAATTCGGCAGTTCTCTGGCAGCATCCCGCAGTTTGCCAGCAATATTGAGTTTGCTGTCGCTGCCTTTGATGTACGCTTTAGCCCAGGAACTTTTCGCTTCAAATTTGGCAGCCTTAGTCGCAACAACGCTGTTGGCATTATCTCCCTTTGACATCTTATTTGCTCAGACAGCAAGGCAGTACAGTTTACTGACAGGGGCAGTTATTGGCAGCAGTTGGCTGCTGTTGAGAGCAGTGCGGTTGCGAGGTTGGCAAAATTGGGCGTATTACTCGATCGCGATCGCGATCGGTTTTTACACTCACCCTTTCTTCAGTTTAACACTGATCGGACACGGAGTTTTTATAATTGCTTGCTGGCTGTTTGTCAAAAAACGAAAATTGCGAGGTCACTTAACTAATTCGCAATTTTTTTTAGCAGTAACAGCAGCTTTAATCTTGTATCTGCCGTGGATTTACGTACTGGCAACCAACCTGGAACGAGCCTCAGCAACGACTGATTGGACGCGAGTATCTCCTGGTTTACTGTATCTAGTCAAATTGTGGACACTCAGCTTTACAGCCTTATTTTTTGACTTCGACTTCGGCTTTGACCATATCTGGACTTACCTGCTGAGATTGCCATTTTTACTGTTAATTGCGGCAGCGATTTACAAAATTTGTCGTCAGACTAGCAGTTCAACTTTACTGTTTATTGTAACATCAATTTTTGTACCTTTTTTGATGCTTGCTTTACCGGATCTAATTCTAGGCGGCAAACGTTCCGCGGTCAGCCGGTATCTGATTTCGTGCTTTCCGGGAGTGCAGCTAGCAGTTGCTTATTTGCTCGCAAGTAATCTGAAAACTCAGCAGCGGTTTGCGCAAGTCGTTTTAGCAGGGGTATTCACAGCAAGTATCGCATCCTGTACCCTCAGCGCGGTTTCTGATACTTGGTGGAGCAAAGACTTGAGCTATTTTAATGCTGAAGTTGCGAGAAATATTAACAAAGAGGCGATCGCTAATCGATCGATTAAAGATACAATAGTAATTAGCGATCGCGGTAACGACTTTACTAACATGGGAGATTTGCTCTCACTGAGTTATTTGCTTGACAAAGATGTACGGCTGATGCTGCTGAGTCAGTCGCCGGATATCGAGATGCTGAACAAATATTCGGCTCCTCTGGTGTTCCGGCCTTCGGAAAAATTGATCTCAGCACTTAAGAAAAATCAACGTCGCTTAGAGCCTATATTGGAATATGCCAGACTTTTTCGAGTGCGGCGAACTTCTTAGTTCCCGGTAGGGTGCGCTGAAAAGAACTGTTTGATTTGCCTCAAATATTTAAACTGACGCACCTAAATATCATGTCAGCTAGAACAACACAATAAGATAGGTTCGATCGTTCGGACTTTAGTGCGCATTCCTCAAAAAACTAAATAATAACATTGGTTCGATCGTTCGGACTTTAGTCCGCATTCTTCAGGTTCGTAGTGAAGACTTTAGTCCGCATTCCTGGGTGCATCTGGTTTTGGAAGAGGGCGAAGCATGACCGCATATAAGTTATTAGTT